>CALINF010000204.1 GCA_938045215.1 uncultured Halieaceae bacterium
ACACCGTAAAAAAGCACCAGAAAGCCCCCGACTTCCGCGGCCACCAGTGACCACATAAAAACAGAGATCATGGCTGCGGGCAGGGTTCTGTCGCCCAGCCTGTGCGGAGTCTTGAGCTGGTTATCGGTATCCTGCAACAGCCCGTGAATAAAATACGTGAGTATTGCAGCGGCAAAATAGAACAACACAACGCTTACCGCGACCAGTTCCACCCTACCGGGGAGCTGGCTGATTTCAACAAATTTGGCCAGCAACAGCGCCGCGAAGGCATAAAGTAACGAGGCGCGGTGACAAACATCCACGTAAGGGTGTGCCTGCGCATCCGGCGATGTCACGCTCTGCCGGTATTTCCATATTCCTGTGAGTAAGCCCACCAGGAAAATCACCCCAGCGGAAAGGATTGCTGTGACTTCGGCTACCTGCATTGACTCTACCCCCTGAAATCGCCCCCAGACGCTGTCGCGATCGCTGAAGCGGTCCTTAAAGACCGTTCACAGCGCGCGGCGTGTTCGCCATATTACCTGCCCGGAAAGTTACGGCAAGACATTGATGAGCAGGAAGAACATGGTGGGGCGTGCTGGTTTGGACGGGGCCGCCCAGGTCTGCGACCAACAGGTGCAGCGAGGCTCTGATCGGAGTCCGTTGTGCTGGATTGATAATTACAGCCTAAGGGCTGTAATTACCCTGCGGGCTTCGTCGCTGCGCTCCTCGTTCAAAATGCTCCTTTGGTCGCATTTTGTCGAACGTCTGGTTCTCTCCGCAACAACCCGCAATGTAAACAAAAAAGGCCGCCCTGAAAGGCAGCCTTTTTTGTTTATATGGTGGGCCGTGCTGGATTCGAACCAGCGACCAATTGGTTAAAAGCCAACTGCTCTACCAACTGAGCTAACGGCCCCAGAAGGAGGTGGGTATAGTACGGATTTGACGCTAAAACTCAAGCGCTTTTATGGTCAAATTTCTGGGGGTTACAGGACGTTTCAAGGAGTTCCATCCCTACAGCGTCTTGCGCTGAAGTGCGCTAAGAGTAGCGAGTTGGATCCTCTATACCGGCTTCTGCAAAGCCCTGGCGACGCAATCGGCAGCTATCGCAGAGGCCACAGGCCAGACCCTCGGCCGTGGCCTGATAACATGACACTGTGAGTGCATAATCAACACCCAGTGCGATACCCGCATTGATGATATCCCCCTTACCCATAGACATAAGAGGGGCATGAATAGTGAGTTTTTGACCCTCAACCCCTGCCCGGGTGGCCAGATTGGCCATGGTTTCAAAGGCAGCTATGTACTCCGGCCTGCAATCGGGGTAACCAGAGTAGTCCACAGCATTCACGCCGATGAAAATGTCCTGAGCACCCAGTACCTCGGCCCAACCCAACGCAATCGACAGAAACACGGTGTTGCGCGCCGGCACATAGGTTACCGGAATACCTTCTGTGGCCTCTTCCGGTACATCGATACGGGTATCAGTGAGCGCCGAGCCGCCGATAGAGTCCAGGTTGAGCTTGACGACCTTGTGTTCAATATCACCCAGCGCCAGCGAGACCCGTTCTGCCGCCACCAGCTCAGCGCGGTGCCTCTGGCCATAGTCGAAACTGAGGGTATAGCAGTCGTAGCCCTGAGACTGCGCCATGGCCAGCACCGTGGTGGAGTCCAGACCTCCCGACACCAAAATAACAGCCCGCTTTTTCTCCGCCATTGATCAGTGCCCCGGTGCGTCGTCCCACAAGAGCTTGTGGAGTTGTAACTGTAATCTCACGGGCAGGTTATCTGCCAGTATCCATTCTGCCAGTTCCCTGCCAGCCAACTGGCCATGACTGGGTGAAAACAACACGTCCGAAACCTTTTCCGATAAAGCATACTCATCGAGCTTGAAGCGTGCCCACTCATAATCTGCCCTGTCGCAAATCACAAATTTCACCTGATCATGTGGGTTCAGGTGCTCAATATTACTGTAGTCATTGCGCTGCACCTCGCCTGAAGCCGGTGTCTTAAGATCCAGAACCTTTACCACCCGCGCATCCACCTCAGCTACTGGCATGGCGCCACTGGTTTCCAGAGACACCTCGTAACCTTTGTCACACAGGGCAGCCAGAAGAGGCAGGCAGCTGCGCTGAGCCAATGGCTCGCCTCCTGTTACGGTTACGAATCGCGGCTGGTAGCCCGACACTTCACTCGTAATCTGGTCGATGGACTGTAGTTCGCCACCTGTAAACGCGTACTCCGTATCGCAGTAAACACAGCGCAACGGACACCCCGTAAGCCTGACAAATACCGTAGGCAAACCAACAGTGCGCGCCTCACCCTGAAGCGAGTAGAAGATTTCTGTGATGCGAACAGCATCGGGATTATGGACAAGATTTTCGGACATGGCAGGACCGCCTCGCGGCGGTCAGTAATTCTGTTCAATAAATTCCTGCGCCAGCTTGGCAGCGGAACTATCGGTAGATCCGTACTGTGCAATCACACGGTCGAAGTATTCGCGAGCGCGGTCGCGATTACCCTTCATGAAATGCACTCTTCCCAGCTTGTACAGAGCGTCGGGCACCTTCGTGTTATCCGGATATTCGTCCACCAGCAATTTGAACGATTGCCGCGCCGACTCTGGGTCCGCCGGTTGAATCACAAGATACAGCTCACCCAGCCAATAGTGCGCGTTTGGCGCATATCGACCAGCCGGATAGTTCTGCAAAAACTGCTTGAAAGCGGGCACGGCATCATCGAACTGCTGACTACGCACTAACGCATACGCTGCACGATACGCGTCACCTTCTCCAGGCTGCTCCGCTACCTGGGAATTACCAGCACCGCTACCTATCGGCGCAACGCTGTTGGCACTGGACCCCGCACTTCCAGCAACAGGTGCCACCGCTACTGCACCACTGGACATCGCAGAAACCCGCTTATCCAGATCAACATAGCGTTCCAGGCTCTGCTCCTTCAGACGACGCAGCTCATTGGCCTGCTCTTCCACCTTGCCGTTGAGCAGCATCACTTCCTGTTGCAATTGCTGCAACTGCAGCAACATATTGCTGGCACTGCCTGATCCAGCAGCAGGCGGATATCCGCCTTGCTGCGCCTGCGGCGTGATTGTGGCCGCACTCGCTGGGGCGTTGTTCAGGCCATAGCTGGTGGTGGGATAGCTCTGAGCTGGAGCGGTAGTGGTAGACGTCGCTGGCTGGCTGGTTAGCGGCTGCGGTGGCTTGTTATATGGGTCAGACTTGGGCGCAGTGGTCTGCTGCTTGTTTGCAGCCCTCTCTGCCTCTACGTCGACATAACTTTGGGCTTGCGCCGTTAATGCGAACGGGCCAGCCATGAAGGCCAGCCCGCTTGCCACAAGCAGTTTGCTTATGCGTTGCATGTGTTACCTGCTACTTAAGTTCTACTCGGCGATTTTGCACCCAGTTGGTCTCACCCGAACCGTAAGCGACAGGCTGCTCTTCACCGTAGCTCACTGTTTCGATTCTGTAGCTGGCAACCCCGTTCACAACCATATAGTCGCGGACAGAATTAGCACGGCGCTCTCCGAGAGCCATGTTGTAGTCGCGAGTACCGCGCTCATCCGTATGCCCTTCAAGGCGCACGGTCTTCTCTGTGCCCTGCAATAAGGCAATATGCGCGTCCAGAGCTCGCTGTGCCTCTGCAGTCAGAGTAGAGCTATCGAACTCGAAGTAAAACACATTCCCAACAGCAGCAGCGGCTTCTTGCAAGCGCATCTGGCCTTCTGCCTGCTCGGCAGCGGCCGCACGTTGAGCTTCGGCTGCAGCAGCTGCGGCGGCAGCTTCAGCAGCGGCTGCTGCTTCCTGATCCTTGGTGTCGCTGCTGGAGCAGGCAACAAGGAATGCTGCGGTAAATAGCAAAGTCATCACCTTACCGGCGACAGCGAATTGTTTCATAGCGAGTACCCTTCTTTGAACAAGTAGTTGTTTTTTGTTTTTACCATCGCCAAGCGTTTTGCTAGCGACGCATATAAGGCGACCAAGCAGGCTCCCTGACATCCCCATCGCGGGCGGGTAATCTGAACTTTACACCCCCGTCCACGGACACCGCAGCCAGAATTCCACGATCTCCATACTTCGTCGCGTACAATACCATAGAGCCATTGGGTGCGATACTGGGACTTTCATCCAAAGCCGTCGATGTTAGTACCTGCGTACGCTCAGTCACCAGGTCCAAAATAGCGATATGAAACTGCCCGCTGCGCTGGGTCACCAACACCACATTACGACCGTCCTGAGCCACTCTGGCCCGCGCATTGTAGTTCCCCTCAAACGTTACCCGGTCGGTGTTGCCCGTCCTGAGATTATAACGATAAATCTGGGGCCGGCCGCCTCGGTCGGAGGTGAACAGCAGCGATTGCCCATCGGGCATCCACGCAGGCTCTGTATCGATGGCGTAGTGACGGGTTATCTGGGTAAGCCGCTTGGTTGCCAGGTTCATGATGTATATGTCCGGATTGCCACCCTTTGATAGCACCATCGCCATACTGTTGCCATCGGGTGACCAGGCGGGAGAGCTATTGAGCCCTCTGAAATTGGTCAGCTGCTCGCGAGCGCCGGTGCGCAGGTCCTGTCGATACACCGCCGGGCGCGACGTCTCAAATGACACATAGGCAATCTGGTTGCCGTCGGGCGACCAGGACGGTGACATCACCGGCTCGCGAGACTCCAGCAACACAATTGGGCGCGCACCGTCGGAATCTGCCAAGGTCAGCCTGTAGTAGTCTTTGCCCGTGGGGTTGCGAGTTACCGACACATATAGCAACCGGGTAGCAAATGCGCCAGGGATCCCCGTTAGCTGCTCGTACACACGATCACTCACCCGGTGAGCCAGCATACGAGCTTCATTGGGTGAACCTTCCTCCACGGCGCTGAAGACCTGCGTCTGGCGAGTAACGTCGTAGAGCTCATATTCGATCCGCATCTGACCGGCGATCGACACCCGGCCAATCAAAATATATTCAGTGTTCAGTGCGCGCCAGTCCCGGTAAAAGATGTCTTTCTGTACACTCGGAAAACCCAACATATCGCGCCGATCGACAGGTGAAAACTGACCCGAGCGCGACAGATCACTGTTTACCACACCGGCTATATCTTCAGGCGCGGTGCCAGCGCCCTGCCAGGCAAAAGGCACCACGGCGATAGGCGTGGGATTGTCCACTCCCTGGGTAATTTCGATCGTCAATTGGGCATGGGCGGCTGACATCGCAAGCAACAGGGCAAAACCTGCAATCACCTGACTAAAGCGGTTCATTAGTAACGTAAGTCCTCTGGTCGAAATAGCAGGCGAAAGCGCCTGAAGGTTCGTTCGAATTCACCCGAAGGCAGGTTTCGAAGCTCGGGGAAACTGCCTGCTTTTTCTACTGCATTGATGGCAGAGCGGTCGAATGCGGAACTGCCGCTGCCTTTTAGTACGGTGACGCTAACCACTTCGCCGGTTGGAATCAACTGAATCTGTAGCAGCGTTTCCATGCCATTGCGGGCACTCGGTGGCCTACTCCAATAATTGACTACCGTCTGTTGAATAAGCGACGCATAGCTTGCGGACAGCTCGCCCACACTCGCCACTGCCATCTCCTCTTCCTCTGCTGCGAGCGCCTGCGCCATTTCCGAGCGGGTTATCGCGGCCAGCTCTTCCTGGGTGAGACGGGGTTCGGGCTTTGGCTCAACTTTTGGCTTAGGCTGAGGTTTGGGGGTTTCCTTTTTAGGTGCAGGTTTGGGCACAACCTTTTTCGGCGCAGCCTTGGCGACCGGCTTTTTACGCGCCGGCGCTGCCTTGGGTTTGGGTTTGGGCTTGGGTTTTGGCCTGAACTGTTCGATATCCACGAGCGTGGCGTTAATAATCGGAGGCTGCGTCTTGGCAACAATCGTCTTTTGCTCAAAGCCACTCCAATTAGCCGTCAGCGCCAAAACCAAAACTGCGTGCAGCGCAATCGTGGCCAGGAGTGGCCGCAACACAATACGATTGCCGGGAGGCTTGGCGTAGACTGACTCACTCACTGCGGATTCTCGGTCACCAGCCCCACACTCGACGCTCCGGCTTCCTGAAGGGCAGCCATCAAGGTGACCACCTGGCCATATGCAACCGCTTTATCACCCCACACCAACACAGGCTTATCCGGGCTACGGCGAATTACGGCCGACACGCGTTGCTTTACTGTCGCCAGTGTCAGGGCCTGATCTTCCTGCGACCCCACGTTCAGAAAAAACTGGCCCGACTTATCCACCGACACTATCAGGGGCTCGCTGTCCTGATTCTCCACCGGTTCGGTATTGGCCTCGGGTAGGTCTACCTCAACACCCTGCATCAGCATGGGTGCTGTCACCATGAAGATAATCAGCAGCACCAGCATCACATCGATGTAGGGCACCACGTTGATCTCGGCCATCGGCCTGCGCTTATTGCGTGAGTTGGCCATTACAGGTATCTCGCCCTATTTCTCTTGCGAGCGCAGTGCATAAGCCTGGCGGTAGAGGATGCTGGAAAACTCATCTACGAACGTATCATAGCGATTGCTCAGCACATCGACTTTTGAGGCAAAGCGGTTGAACGCCAGTACAGCAGGAATGGCGGCAAACAACCCCATTGCTGTTGCAATCAACGCTTCCGAAATACCGGGCGCTACCGTAGCCAGTGTGGCCTGGGTGGCATTGGCCAGTCCCCTGAAGGAGTGCATAATCCCCCAAACCGTGCCAAACAGACCAATGTAAGGGCTGGTTGACCCCACTGAGGCCAGAAACGCAAGATGGCGATCAAGCCGCTCCTCTTCGCGCAAGGTTGCGACGCGCATGGCGCGACGCGACCCCTCAATCACGGCCTCGGAGTCCATCTCGGACTGCTGGGCCAGGCGGGAAAACTCCTTGAAGCCGGCACGAAAGATACTCTCCATACCCAACATAGTGTGGCCGTCGGCCGCGCGTTCATTGCCCTCGCGGTACAGTTGGGACAGATCAATACCCGACCAGAAGCGCTCCTCAAACTGAAGCATCTCCTCGCGGGCGTTTCTGAAATACAGGAATCGATTTACGATCATGTACCAGGACACCATGGAAGCCAGCATCAGAGTGGCCATGACCAATTGCACGGTTATCGTGGCTTGCAGTACCAGATCGATAAGACTCAGTTGTTCTTCCAATGGGTTTTCCTCAGTTCCCGATGCCCTGCGTTGCTCGCAGGGCAGTTATCATTTCTCGCGGCATTCGCTGCGGCTTGCGTGCATCACGATCAACACAGGCTATGGTGATTTTACCGTCCGCCAACATTACGCCATTTCTTCTTACACTCTGCTGCAGGCACATGCTGGCACCACCCAACGTAACAATGCTGGCCGTAACTTCCAGCTCATCGTCGAGTACCGCTGGTTCGCGATACTGCACATTGACGTCACGTACTACAAACATTAGATCGCGATTAAAAATCCCCTGCTTCCCAAAGCCAGCAGCGCGCATAAATTCGGTCCGCGCGCGCTCCATAAACTTCAGATAGTTCACGTAGTAAACGATCCCGCCAGCATCAGTGTCCTCTATGTAGACTCGAAGCTTATACGAAAATTCCCCTTCACTCACGATTAGCTCTCGTCTTCTCGTCCAAGTGGCAGGTTAATGTCCGTATTGGCAGGGGCAGACGCGGACCCACCGGGTGCAGGCAACCCGAAATGCAGATAAGCGTTGTTTGTGACCATCCTGCCCCGGGGCGTTCGTACCATGAACCCCTGCTGAATAAGATACGGTTCCAGTACATCCTCTATGGTACCGCGCTCCTCAGAAATCGAGGCCGCCAGACTGTCCACACCCACAGGGCCACCGTCGAATTTCTCGATCATCGCCAGCAAAAGGCGCCGGTCCAGGTGATCGAAACCCAACTGGTCTACGCTCAGCATATCCAACGCACGATCGGCTACAGCCTGCGAGATATGACCATCGGCCTTCACCTCGGCATAGTCGCGCACCCTGCGCAGCAATCGATTGGCAATACGCGGCGTACCACGAGCACGGCGAGCAATCTCGGCGGCGCCTGACTCATCGATACCGATCTCCAGAATGCGACCAGAGCGCTCAACAATATGCGCAAGATCGGCATCGTTGTAGAACTCCAGGCGCTGCACGATACCGAAACGATCGCGCAGTGGAGAGGTCAGCAGGCCTGCCCGCGTGGTGGCCCCCACCAGAGTAAACGGCGGCAGATCCAGCTTGATCGAGCGAGCTGCAGGACCTTCCCCAATCATGATATCGAGTTGATAGTCTTCCATCGCGGGGTACAGAATTTCTTCAACATAGGGGCTCAGGCGGTGGATCTCATCGATAAACAAGACATCCCCGGGCTCCAGATTCGTCATCAATGCGGCAATATCGCCAGCCTTTTCAAGCACTGGCCCGGATGTGGTTTTCAGCGAAACGCCCATTTCATTGGCAATGATGCTGGCAAGTGTCGTTTTCCCCAGCCCTGGCGGGCCAAAAATCAGTGTGTGATCCAGTGGCTCGCCCCGGCCGCGGGCAGCCTGCAGGAAAATCGACATCTGGTCGCGCACGACCTGCTGCCCCACATACTCATCCAGGGTTTTGGGACGAATAGCACGGTCCAGCGCGTCCTCGCGCGGACCCTCTGGCTCGGCGGCAATCAAGCGGTCGGTTTCGATCATAGGTGGCACCCGCTCGGGTAACGTCTGCGCGCAGCACTCATCGGCTGACCACTGACTTCAAGGCCCGGCGAATCAACTCCTGACTGTCGGAAACGGTATCGTCATTCACAGCAGTTATCATACGCCCTGCATCCTGGGGCTTGTATCCCAACGCAATCAACGCGCCCTCGGCGTCAGCCACAATGTCGGTTACAGGCTCCGAATCTGCCTTGCCAGACCCAGCACCCGCGGTGTCTACCGAGCCGAGCCAATCCTTTAGTTTGTCACGCATTTCAATCAGCAACCGCTCAGCCGTCTTCTTGCCTACACCAGGCAGAGCCACCAGTGCCGCCACATCGTCCTGCTGCACACAGCGGGCAAAGTGAGTTGAATCCATTCCAGAGAGAATCGTAAGCCCCAACTTGGGACCCACACCGCTCACCTTGATCAGATGGCGAAACAGTGTCCGGTCCCGTAGATCGATGAAACCATACAACTGCTGGGCGTCCTCGCGCACCACAAAATGGGTGACAAGAGACACCTCGCTGCCGGTTTCAGGCAACTCGAACAAGGTCGATAATGGTACCTGCAGCTCATAACCCACTCCGCCAACTTCCACCAGGATGTCGGGGGGCTGCTTGTGAACCAGTACGCCACGAATTCTGCCGATCATATCAGTATGTTTCCTACCTTAGCCTGCGACGTCGCACCGACGTGGCACCAGCCAGATTGATCATGCTTTGTTGGGTATGGGCGTGACACAGCGCAGCCGCCAGTGCGTCGGCGGCATCTTCCTGCGGCACCGCCGGCAGTTTGAGAAGAACCTTCACCATATGCTGAACCTGGGTTTTATCCGCGGCACCCGTACCCACCACCGATTGTTTGATCTGGCGGGCGGAGTACTCCGCCACCAGCATCTGCTGGGCAACACAGGCAACAATCGCGGCGCCACGCGCCTGCCCCAGCTTCAGCGCAGAGCCCGCGCTTTTTGCCATAAACACCTGCTCAATAGAGAGTTCCTGGGGGCAGTGAAGCTCAACGAGTTCTGTGACACTCTCGAAAATAATGCCCAGTCGCTCAGGCAGATCAGCTTTGGGGAGGCGAATAACACCGCTAGTCACATATTCACTGCGACCACCGTTGTAGCTGATAATACCAAAGCCCGTTTTCTGAGAACCGGGGTCTATCCCAAGGATGACCGCCATAGTCTGACCTGCCCCGTCGCTGTGGCTCTTGTTATGTACGAATCTACAGTATTGTAGGCAGGTGTGACCGCAAATAGCCACACCCTGAGGTGGGAATCAGAGACTCGCCAGCACGTCCTCGGGAATTTCCACGTTGGAATAAACATTCTGCACATCGTCCAGGTCTTCCAGCGCGTCTACCAGGCCCATCACTTTCTCTGCGCCATCTGCATCCACTTCTACAGTTGTGGCAGCAATCATGGTGACCTCGCCATCATCAGGTATCAGATCTGCTGCTTCCAGCGCCTCTTTTACAGCTGAGAAGTCTTCCCAGGCAGTCGTCACTTCAAGAGAGCCATCATCGGCAACGACGATATCTTCTGCACCTGCCTCCAGCGCAACCTCCATCACATGGTCTTCATCGACCCCAGGTCCAAAGGTAATATGGCCCTTGCGGGCAAACAGGTACGCCACCGAGCCATCTGTACCCAGATTGCCACCGCGCTTGGAGAACGCATGGCGCACCTCAGCCACAGTACGGTTGCGATTATCTGTCATGGCTTCCACTAAAATGGCGATGCCGCCGGCAGCATAACCTTCGTAGGTCAGCTCCTCCATATTATCGGCATCATTGGTGCCTGCGCCACGTGCGATGGCTCGATCGATGGTGTCACGGGTCATGTTGGACCCAAGCGCTTTATCAACCGCAGCACGCAGCCTCGGGTTGTCTTCCGGCAAAGGACCGCCCTGCTTGGCAGCGACCACCAACTCACGTATCAACTTGGTGAAGACTTTACCCCGCTTGGCATCCTGCGCTGCCTTGCGGTGCTTGATATTGGCCCATTTGCTATGACCAGCCATAAAGTCTTCCTTCTATATAGTCACATGCCCTGGAAACAGGCACCGCTACTCACTGGTAACATCCAACTCCACGGTCTGACGAAGCCGGATATTAAGGTCGCTCAACTGTTGCGCATTAACGTCCCCGGGAGCGTCTGTCATCACGCAATGTGCACTCTGTGTCTTGGGAAAAGCGATCACGTCGCGAATCGATTGGGTGCCTGTCATCAACATCACCAGCCTGTCCAGTCCGAATGCAAGACCACCATGGGGGGGTGCACCATACTGCAGCGCATCGAGCAGAAAGCCGAACTTCTCTCGCGCTTCTTCCTCTTGAATACCCAGGATGTTGAACACAGAGGTCTGCATGTCACGCTCGTGGATACGGATGCTGCCACCGCCAAGTTCGCAGCCATTGAGCACCATGTCATAAGCACGTGACAGTGCGCTGCCTGGATTGGCCGCCAGCTCTTCAACACTGCAAGACGGAGCAGTAAATGGATGATGAAGCGGTGTCCATCCACCCTTGCCGTCCTCCTCGAACATGGGGAAATCAACAACCCACAGTGGCGCCCAGCCCTCGCTCACCAGGCCAACATCGTGCGCTACTTTCACGCGCAGCGCACCCAGTGCCTCATTAACGACTCGCGCCCGATCAGCGCCAAAGAAAATGATATCGCCATCGGCGGCCTTGAGGCGCGTCATCATCTGGTGCACAACATCATCGGGCATAAACTTAAGAATCGGCGACTGCAGCCCTTCAATACCAGCGGCAAGGTCGTTCACCTTGATCCATGCAAGACCACGGGCGCCGTACACAGAGACATACTTGGTGTAGTCATCGATTTCCTTGCGGCTGATAGTTGCGCCACCAGGTACTTTGAGTGCAGCAACGCGGCCGTCTGGATCATCTGCAGGGCCCCGGAAAACCTTGAAATCAACCTGCTGCATCAGGTCATCTACTGAGACCAGCTCCAGCGGAATCCTCAGGTCAGGCTTATCGGAACCGAAACGCTCCATCGCTTCGCGATAGGGCATATGCGGGAAGTCACCCAGGTCGATGTCCAGCACGGACTGGAACAGCCCGCGGATCATGCGCTCCGTAATGGCCATAATGGCATCTTCGTCCAGGAACGCGGTCTCTATATCAATCTGGGTGAACTCAGGCTGACGATCTGCGCGCAAGTCCTCATCTCTAAAACACTTCGCGATCTGATAGTAACGATCGAAACCAGACACCATGAGCAACTGCTTGAAAAGCTGCGGCGACTGCGGCAGCGCAAAAAACTGGCCAGGGTGCGTGCGGCTGGGTACCAAATAGTCCCGCGCGCCTTCGGGGGTGGCCCGGGTCAGGATGGGCGTTTCGATATCCAGAAAGCCCTCTCCATCAAGAAAGTTTCTTACAGCATTGGTGATGCGCGAACGCAGAATCAACTTCTCCTGCATTTCCGGACGGCGCAGGTCCATGTAACGGTAACGCAGTCTCACTTCCTCCCCTACCGCCGTATGCTCGTCGAGCTGGAATGGCGGCGTTGCCGCTGCATTGAGTATCTCCAACTCTTTGCCCAGGACCTCTATCTCACCGGTTTTCATCGCTGGGTTGATAGTGGCATCTGAGCGAGCGCGCACACGTCCGGTGACCTTAAGAACATACTCGCCACGCACACGGTCGGCGCGCTGGAAGTGCTCATCGGTATCGGGATCAAATACGACCTGAACAATGCCATCACGATCGCGCAGATCAAGAAAGATCACGCCTCCGTGGTCGCGCCGACGATCTACCCAGCCACACAACGTGACGGTCTCATCGATATTTGCGGTACTCAGGGCGCCACAATAATGACTGCGCATACTTAAATTCTCTAGGTTAGGGGTGCCCTGGCGAACGGGCGGTCAGGCCTTACTTTTTGCTTCAGAACTCTTGGCGGGGGCGCTATCGGACGTGCCGCTTTTACTGCCCTTGTCGCCAGCCAGGTTCTTCTTGTTGCCGGTCTTGAAATCTGTTTCATACCAACCGCCGCCTTTCAGGCGAAAAGCCGCCGCAGACACCTTTTTCTTCAGCGCCGGTTTACCGCACGCGGGGCAGTCTGTGGCTGGTGCATCACTAATCTTCTGCAGGATTTCCAGCGACTCGCCGCAATCCTGACATTGGTATTCATAAATAGGCATGGGACCTCAGCTTGTCACGACCTGCACATCAGGGTGAGAAGATTTTTCGAGGCGCGAATTTTACCTTAAGCGACCACGCAGGCCAAGCTGTTGAGGAATATGAGAAATTTGGGGGTGGCGGTGCCCTGCACCGTGCCGTGCTGAGCGAAAAAATGGCTGACCCCGCCCACAGCTGCGAGCGGAGCCAAGGAAAACCGCTAGGAAGTAGCGAATTCCTTCATCTTCTTCAAAGGACGCACCTTCACAGCAACGCTGGCTGGTTTGGCCTTAAAGACGGTTTCTTCACCGGTAAAGGGGTTGATGCCCTTACGCGCCTTGCGAGCAGGCTTCTTTACCGTGGTGATCTTCATCATGCCCGGGATAGTAAACTCACCAATTGAACGCTTCTTGATGCTGCGCTCAATAAGAGTGTCCATCTCGTCCATAACAGAAACCACCTGCTTCTTGGTCAGACCCGTATTTTCCGCAATGCCTGCCACAATCTGGCTCTTGGTCATTTTGGCTTTAATCGCCGGGGCCGCCTTCTTGACGGGAGCTGCTTTTTTAGCTGCTGCTTTTTTCTTAGCAGGTGCCTTCTTAGCTGCTACCTTCTTCTTGGCTGGAGCTTTTTTCTTAGCTGCTTTTTTGGTCGCCATTTTAGTTTCAACCTTCCTTCGTTATGTAAAAAAACATCCACTCAACCCGCATCGCCCGCTTCCCCTAACCGCAGAAATCACGCTGCCGCAAGCCTCACTGCAATGTATAATCCATGAAACACTGTAATACAAGCGTTTTTGCACCTCAGAAGCAAAAAAACGCCTATTTTTACAGTGTCGCAGCTCTATCGTACGAACCAATTCGGCGCCAAGCCAATAAACGTGTCGCACAAGCTCGCTCTTGCGCTTTGTTAGCTGTACCCCCATCCACTTGCCACGTAAACTATCCCTCCTGTTTTGGACTCATCGAGCGACAACGTAAATGCGCACCAGCAACTTCCTTATCGCAACACAGAAAGAAACTCCGGCCGACGCAGAGGTGATAAGCCATCAACTGATGCTACGAGCGGGACTGATCCGTAAACTTGCTGCGGGGCTCTATACATGGCTTCCGTTGGGCCTGAGAGTGCTACGCAAAGTTGAGGCCATTGTGCGGCAAGAAATGGATGCTGCTGGCGGACAGGAAGTGAGTATGCCTGTCATGCAGCCGGCCGAACTGTGGCAAGAGTCGGGGCGCTGGGAACAGTACGGCCCCGAACTGCTACGCATGCAGGATCGTCATGAGCGAGATTTTTGTCTGGGGCCCACGCACGAAGAAGTCATCACCGACCTGGTGCGCGATGAAATCAAAAGTTATAAGCAGCTTCCCCTAAATCTCTATCAGATACAGACCAAGGTACGCGACGAGATACGCCCCCGCTTTGGCATCATGCGCTCGCGCGAGTTTGTGATGAAAGATGCCTATTCATTTCACACCAATCAGGCGTCATTAGCCGCAACGTATGAGGTTATGCACACGGCCTACTCCACAATATTCAATCGTCTCGGGCTGGATTTTCGCCCTGTTATTGCCGACACGGGTAGCATTGGCGGCAGTGCCTCACACGAGTTTCACGTGCTGGCCAACTCTGGCGAGGACGACATCGCCTTCAGCGACTCCAGCGACTATGCGGCCAACGTAGAGATGGCTGAGGCAATAGCCCCTGCAGGCAGCGCGCCTGATGCAACAGCAGATCTTCTTGAGGTTGCCACGCCGGGCACGAAAACCATCGATGATGTGGTCAAGCATTTGTCCGTACCGATCGAGTCGACGGTTAAGACCCTGCTGGTTGCTGCCGAGGAAGAAGGCAAGCTCGTTGCACTGATCGTGCGCGGCGACCACCAACTCAACGCGCTTAAAGCGGAGAAACTGAGCGGCATCGCCTCTCCTCTGACCATGGCAGATGAGGACGCGGCTCGCGCCGTCTGTGGTGCTGGCTTTGGCTCTCTGGGCCCGATTGGACTGGATATAGAGGTAATCGTCGATCGCAGTGCTGCGCATCTAGCTAGCTTTGTTTGCGGAGCGAATAAAGACGATGTGCACTATACAGGTGCAAACTGGGAACGTGACATGGGCCCAATCCGCATCGAGGATATTCGCAACGTGGTAGAGGGCGACCCCTCTCCCGACGGCAAAGGCAACTTGCAGATAAAACGCGGTATCGA
>CALINF010000205.1 GCA_938045215.1 uncultured Halieaceae bacterium
CCTCGCACTGCTCTCGTAGGTGTGGAGTGGTCGTTTTAACGCCACCGTTACTTACCCGTCGTAGCCAACGGCTACGATGACATAGCATTTGTCCCCGCCGGGGCTGTGGACGGTGATCTCATCGTCCACTGATTTACCCAGTAGCGCACGGGCCATTGGCGAATCCATGCTAAGTTTCCCAACAGTCAGATCAAACTCATCTGGCCCGACGATGCGAAAGTGGTGCTCGTGGCCGGCTTCATCTTCCAGGTCGATGTGCGCACCGAAGTAGATTTTGCTGATGTCTGAAGGAGGCTTGTCAACGATCGTAAGTTCGTCGAGGCGCTTGTTTAAGAACCTGACCCGCGAATCAATTTCCCGTAGCCTTCTCTTGCCATAGATGTAGTCGCCGTTCTCCGAGCGATCACCATTTTTGGCCGCCTCGTGTACAACGTGCGTCACCTGCGGGCGTTCCACCTTCCACAGCTGATGCAATTCGTCCCGCAGGGCTTGTTCGCCCTGGCGTGTGATATATGCGGAGCCGCGCTGGCGCGGCGGTCTGTAACGTCCCATGCCGCTATTCTACACGCGCTGCACGCCAATCGTGGTATTTGGTTTGCCAGCGGGTAAACTGTGATACTCGCTAACAACCGACGCTGGATTGGTGCTCTTGATGAATCGAATTGTGATGTTTCTGGCACCTGCTGTGTTGCTGCCTTTGGTGGCGTTGGCGCAGAATGCCGCGCCAACAGGACGCGACTGTATTGCGTTGGAGGGCAACCTGATACCGGGCGGTCTGGCCTATGCCCGGGTGTCGCCGGGTACCTCGGTTGCTCTGAACGGTACACCGCTGGATGTGCTGGGCGATGGTCTGGTGCTGTTCGGTCTGGGTCGCGATGCCAAGCCCTCGTTTACGCTTGAGCTAAGCGGAGCGACCGCCTGCACGCGCGATGTTCGCATTGCGCCGCGCCAATACCGCATTCAGCGGGTAGAGGGCGTGCCCCAGCGCACGGTCACGCCAGATCCGGCCGATCTTGAGCGCATTGCCCGCGAGCGTAAGCTGGTGCGTGCGGCTAAGGCACAGCGTATCGAACGTGAAGATCTTCTGAGCGAGGCGATCGCGGGTTTTCAATGGCCCGCGATAGGCCCGATATCGGGCGTGTATGGTAGTCAGCGCGTGTACAACGGTAAGCCGGGTAATCCTCATTATGGCGTGGACGTTGCTGTGCCTACTGGAACACCCGTGGTTGCACCCGCGCCAGGAGTGGTAACGTTGGCAGAGCCAGACCTGTTCTATTCTGGTGGCACGGTTATCCTCGATCACGGTTACAAGCTGTCGTCGTCCTTCTTGCATATGAGTGAAGTCACTGTGTCGGTGGGGCAGGTGCTTGAGACCGGTGACGTACTTGGGGCGGTGGGTGCCACTGGACGGGCGACCGGCCCTCATCTGGACTGGCGTATGAGCTGGCGCAGTGAACGTATAGATCCGCAGTTGCTGGTTCCACCCATGCCCAACCCCTGAAAAATCCGTATAATGGCCGCCTTTTGGCTCATTGCGGAACGGACATGATCGACAAGAAACTGCTCAGCATTCTGGTGTGCCCGGTTACCAAGGCACCGGTTGAATACGACGAAGAAAAAGACGAGCTGGTGTGTAAAGCCAGCGGTCTGGCCTATCCCGTGCGAGACGGTATTCCTGTCATGCTGGAGAGCGAAGCCAGACAACTCACGGCCGACGAGAAACTGGGGTAGCACTATGTCCGATACCATCTTTGGCAAAATTATCAGCGGTGATATTCCTAGCGAGTTTATCTACGAGGATGAACACTGTATTGCGATCAACGACATCAGCCCGCAAGCGCCAGTACATGTGCTGGTGATTCCCAAGCGAGGCATTGCCAGGCTCGCTGACGCACAGCCTGATGACCAGGTGCTGCTGGGGCATTTGTTGCTGGCCGCTGGTAATGTGGCTCGTCAACTGGGCGTGGACAATGCGTTCCGCCTGGTCATCAATAACGGAGAGGGCGCTGGTCAAACGGTGTTTCACCTTCATTTACACATTCTCGCTGGTGGCACACTGACTGAAGGCCGCATGGCTGGCTAGCCTCATCGATTAGCATTTATGACATTGGAAAACCTATGAAGACCGAAGAAATTCGCGAAGCGTTTCTCAAGTACTACGAAAACAAGGGTCATACGCGCGTAGCGAGCAGTTCGCTGGTGCCTGCAGATGATCCCACGTTGCTGTTCGCCAACGCTGGGATGAATCAGTTCAAGGATACTTTTCTTGGCATCGAGCAGCGACCCTACAACCGGGCAGTATCTAGTCAGCGCTGTGTGCGTGCCGGCGGCAAGCACAACGACCTTGAAAACGTGGGCTATACCGCGCGTCACCATACCTTTTTTGAGATGCTGGGCAACTTCAGCTTCGGCGACTATTTCAAGCGAGAAGCTATCGAGTTTGCCTGGGAGTTTCTTACGGTGGAACTGGGTCTGCCCAAGGAGCGCCTATGGGTGACGGTTCATACAACCGATGATGAGGCAGAAGATATCTGGGCTGATGAGATCGGCGTACCGCGTGATCGTATCTCGCGCCTGGATGAAGACAACTTCTGGCAGATGGGCGATACCGGACCCTGCGGCCCTTGCTCTGAAATATTTTACGACCACTGCCCTGAAGTGGCCGGGGGCCCACCCGGCAGCGAGAACGACGATCTGGATCGCTATATCGAAATCTGGAATCTGGTGTTCATGCAGTACAACCGGGATCAGAGCGGCGAGATGAAGCCGCTACCCAAGCCCTCTGTGGATACCGGCATGGGCCTGGAGCGTATCGCTGCGGTGATGCAGCATGTGCACAGCAACTATGAGATAGACCTGTTTGATGCGTTGATTACTGCTATTGCCGATGTGCTGAAGGTGCACGACAGGGAAGACAAATCCTTGAACGTGATTGCCGATCACATACGTTCCTGTGCGTTCCTGGTTGTAGACGGCGTGCTGCCTGGTAACGAGGGTCGCGGTTATGTGTTGCGCCGCATTATTCGTCGCGCAATTCGTCACGGTAATCGGTTGGGGGCGACAGAGCCTTTCTTCTACAAGCTGGTGGCCCCTTTGGCGCAGCAGATGGGCGAGGCCTATCCCGAACTGGTGAAGCTGCAGCCGCAGGTAGAAAAAGCGTTGCTGCATGAGGAAGAACAGTTCGCAAAAACCCTCGACCATGGTTTGTCGATTCTGGAAGAAGCGCTGGCCGAGCTGCCAGACATGAAAATACCGGGGGAGCTGATTTTTAAACTCTACGACACCTACGGATTCCCGACGGACCTCACCAACGATATCGCACGTGAACGTGGCTATACGTTGGACCTTGTGGGTTACGAAGAGGCCATGGCTGTGCAGCGCGCACGCTCGCAGGAAGGTGGCAGCTTTAAAGTGGACTATAACGATATTCTGGATATCGACGGCAGTACAGAGTTCACCGGCTACGTTGGGCTGACCGGTGCCGGTTGTGTGACCGCGCTGCTGCGCGATGGTGAGCCGGTAGATGAACTAAAACAGGACGAGGTTGGTGTAGTGGTGCTGGATCAGACACCGTTTTATGCGGAGTCTGGTGGTCAGGTCGGCGATACGGGCTACTTGTGGGAGGGTGAAGTAAAGCTGGAAGTCACCGATACCACCAAAGCCGGAGAGCAGCACCTGCATCACGTAAAGGTACTCTCTGGCAGTGCCCGGTTGGGCGATACGCTGCAAACCCACGTGGATGAATCGGTTCGTCAGCGTACACGCCTAAACCACTCGGCCACGCACCTGCTACACGCGGCACTGAGAGAGGTGCTGGGCGAGCATGTTACGCAGAAGGGTTCACTGGTTGACTCGGCGCGCCTGCGGTTTGATTTCTCCCACTTTGAAGGCGTGACTGACGAGGAAATCGCCCGAATCGAACAGATTGTGAACACACAGATTCGTGCCAATACGCAGGTTGATACCCGCGTGATGTCGATGGACGAGGCCGTGGAGGCCGGCGCAATGGCGCTGTTTGGGGAAAAGTACGGCGACGAGGTACGCGTACTGTCGATGGGCGAGCACAATTTTTCGGTTGAGCTGTGTGGTGGTACGCATGTGGATCGCACCGGCGATATCGGACTGATGCGCATCAGCTCTGAGTCTGGTGTGGCCGCGGGTGTGCGTCGCATCGAAGCAGTAACCGGTGAGGGCGCACTCGCAGCAATCGCCTCTTCAGACAAACAACTGCGTGAAGTGTGTGCCGTGGTCAAAGGGTCGCCAGACAACGTGGTAGACAAGGTGTCTGCGCTGCGCTCCGAAAGTCGTGATCTGGAAAAAGAGATTGCCAGGCTAAAACAGAAACTGGCCACCTCGGCCGGTGGTGACCTCACCACCAGCGCAGTGGATGTGAACGGTATCAAGGTGCTGGCCGTGAATGTAGATGGCGCAGATGCAAAATCCCTGCGCGATACGCTGGACCAGTGCAAAAACAAGTTGGGTAGTGCCGTGGTGTTACTGGCCGCCGTTGAGGGTGACAAAATCGCGCTGGCTGCGGGGGTTACCAAGGATCTCACGTCCATAGTAAAAGCAGGCGACCTGATGCGCGAGTATGCAGGTCGTTTGGGGGGCAAGGGTGGTGGCCGCCCCGACATGGCTCAGGGTGGCGGATCTGATGTCGCGGCGCTGGCCGATGTGTTGAAAACCGTACCTGACTGGGTGGCCGACAACGCGAGCTGATCCGGTTAACCTGCGCATAGCCGGTTTAAATTTGCGCGTCGTTAGTGTTTAATAGCGCCCCTTTTTTGTGCGCACTCACAGGGCTTTCATGAGTCTGATTGTTCAAAAATTTGGCGGCACATCCGTGGGCACCATCGAACGGATAGAGCAGGTGGCTGATAAAGTCGCCGGTTTTCGTTCGAATGGACATCAGCTGGTAGTGGTGGTGTCGGCGATGAGCGGCGAGACCAACCGACTGATCGACCTTGCGCAGCAGGTACAAGAGCACCCCGTGCCGCGAGAAATGGATGCGCTGGTATCCAC
>CALINF010000206.1 GCA_938045215.1 uncultured Halieaceae bacterium
ATGGAGGCAGCGCAGTCAGCGCATAGCCTGGGATACGATCTGTCTATGGTGGCGTCCACCCTCGACCTGAATTAACACGGTGAGGAAGCTAACCGCGCTCATATTGGTCAGTGGACTAACGTTTTCAGCGCTTTATAGCTATGCAGACGATACCCCCTCCAGCGAGTGGGTAGAAGCGATGCGCGAATCGCCGCGCGGTCCGTTCTCCCGAATTCGCTGGTTCTGTAAAGACGGTTCTATCCTCCCTCCCAAACCCTATGCCTGTGCCGAACATGGTGGTGGTATTCAGCACGGACAGTGGAGTGATAAAACACAGAATCTGCGCCAGGACGGATACTTCATCGCGAATTTGCTCGCCGGTGTGGACCCAGTGGCTTACTTGTCAGCAGTGGATGTTGAGCAACGCTACGCGCAGCTGCTTATCGAGAAATTTCTGATTGCCGTTGATGAGGGTTGGATTTTTCGCGAAGCGCTATTTTATCGTGGCGCTATTCAGGAAGAAGATGAGCGCGCCGGCGCGCGCGCGCTGTTGCTGCAAATGCTTGCCGATCCGGATTGGCTGGGCCCACGTTTTGTCGCGCTTCGAGCGGGTGTGCGTCTGCTTCCTCACGGGCAGGACAGCGCTTCAATCGGCAGCATTCGGCAGTGGTCAGCGTCGCTGGCGGAAGATGACCCGGCGTTTGCTCCCATACGTGTGAAAATTCACGGCTCGCCGGATGCAACTGATGCGGCGCGCGTACGAACTTTCGCCAACCTGTCATCGCGAAAGGATCTGCAGCAGCGCTATGAAGATCTGGCCCTGGAGATCGATGCGGTCTACACGTCACTCCCCATAACTGAGTTGCTCGACCAGTGGTCTCTGCGGCAGGCGTTGCCGCCGGTTCTGGCCCAGGCCTTCAAGCAGGCGGCGCTACACTGGCGTGATACGCCCACAGATCGCCATGAGGTGAGCGGGGAGTTAATGGCGTCGATACGCACACACCTGAAGAGTGTTGCTAGTCCATCCCAACGTCTTGCGCTGCTTGACCTGAGCCTGCGCCTGGAAACTGAGCACTTTAGAGCAGCAACAGAACTAACAGCGGGGTTAGCGCTGCTCAGTCGTCGCGACATTCTCTCCACGGCAGCTGCCAGTGCCAGTGCCGCTTATGGAACGGGACTGCTGAATACCCGGCTGCACGCGCAGCTACAGGCAGAGCTTTTGAGCATGGCTGATGTGACTGATCTGGAAACCTATAGGGCAACGCTTGGCTATCTGGGTCGAGCGCCAGGCTGGGGTGTTCAGGCGATGCGCCGCTATTTCTATCAGGGCATGATGCAGTTGAACGAGATTGAGCCCAAGTCGATTTTGTTTATTCAAGATCAATTACGCGGCAGCCCGCTCCTGTACTTTTCACAGGCCCTCGATATCCTCTTGCGCGATGCGGGAATACTCGCAGGCGTCAAACATCGCGTTTTTGACAGGGATGTAGGCGTAGGTCTGAATCCGCTGAATCCGGGGCTGGCTCGCGGAGTGTTGTATCTTGAGATGCCAGCGGGCGAGCCGGAACAATTGGCAAGCAACGGCATTTATCTACTGCCCGAAACGGTATCTGATCTACCGCCAGTAGCGGGTATTCTCACACTTGGGTCCGGCAACCCGCTGTCACATGTTCAGTTGCTGGCACGCAATCTGGGCATCCCCAATGTGAGTATAAACGCCGAGCTGGCCGATTCGTTGCGGCCCTATGACGGGAAACCGGTAGTACTTGCCGTCAGCAGTGGCGGCGTAGTGCAGCTACGACAGGATGGTCCGCAATGGGACAAGGTGTTTGGTAGCGCATCCCAGCCGCAGGGTGTTGCCATTGTGCCGGATTTGAAAAAACTGGATCTCACGCCGCAAACGATGTTTTCGCTTGAGACGTTGTCAGCTGAAGACTCCGGACGCACTGTGGGGCCCAAGGCTGCGAAGTTGGGTGAGCTGAAGAAGCACTATCCTGATGCCGTTGCACGAGGCGTTGCAATTCCCTTTGGTCTGTTCAAGTCAGTCGCTCTGGATCAGCCTCATTCCTCGGGTGTTACGCTTTTTGAGTGGATGCAAGACTCCTACGACAAGCTGGAAGATATGCGGGAGGGAGAGCGTAAACAACAAGAAACAGAGGCGTTCAGGCGGGAGTTGTATGCAACGATTCTTGCTGTGCGTCTGCCTGCGTCTTTCAAGGATGAGTTGCGCAGGAGCCTCGCGCGGGAGTTTGGTGATGAGGAAGTAGGACTGTTTGTGCGCTCTGATACCAACGTTGAGGATCTCGCAGGGTTTACCGGTGCGGGGCTTAATCTGACCCTGCCAAATGTAGTGGGCTTCGATGCGTTGCTTGCTGCGATTCCGCGCGTATGGGCTTCACCATTCACTGCCCGTGCATTCGCCTGGCGCCAGTCACACATGACTTCCCCCGAGCATGTATACACCTCCATTTTACTGCTGGAGTCCGTTGGCTCCGACAAGTCCGGGGTGCTGGTGACAGCGGATATTGATACCGGCAGCAGGGATGTAATCTCCGTAGCGGTGAACGAGGGACTCGGTGGGGCCGTCGACGGACAGGCAGCAGAGTCGTTGCGTATTCGCCTGGCAGACGGGAAGGTCAGGGTCTTGGCAACGGCAACGGCTCCCTGGCGGCGGATACCCGATCCTGCAGGCGGTATCCTGAAGTTGCCCGCATCGGGCTCCGACACCGTATTGTATCCGCAGGAGTTGGTGCGCCTCGTTGATTTCGCCCGGCATCTTCCAGATCGCTTTCCTCCGATCACAGACGATGCCGGTAAGGCTGCGCCTGCTGATGTGGAGTTCGGCTTTCTCGATGGCCAGTTAAGGTTGTTTCAATTGCGTCCATTTTTGGATAGTCGCGCAGCCAACGGCAGTATCTACCTACAGTCTCTGGATGCTGCGCTATCAAGCGCTGCGTCGGTTTCTATTTCGCTGCAAGAGCCTCCGGGTACACAAGAGCCATGAGTATCATGTCAATACTGAAGCGCAAAAGAGTAGGGAGGATGAGGCGGGGCTTCCGATGGAGTCTGGTTAGCCTCTGTGTAGTCAGCGTCGGCCTGTTTGCCTATCCGATGGACGGTTATCAAGACACAGGTATCCGTCGGCTGGAGCAGGCGCGACTGACACAGCTGGGCGAGCTGTCCGGAGCGCGGCAACCTCCGGGCGCTCTGTTGACCACCGATCAGGTCAGCATTCGTCTTGAAGGTCACGATTTTTCCCTGCCTCCCAGCGATGCCGATTTCAGCAGAGAATTAACAGCATTGCTCGGCGAACAGGCAGAGAACTATGCGTTGGCCGTCCTCGATCTCTCGGATCCCAATATGCCTGTTTACGCCGAGCATAGGGGGCAGCATCGTCAGAATGTTGGCAGCGTGGGTAAACTGGTCGCGGCATTGGGTTTGTTTCAGGGGCTGGCCGATACGTATCCGGCAGTGGAGGACCGTGAGACAGTACTGCGCAACACGATCGTAACCGCTGACCGATTCAGCCACAGTGATCATCACACTATCCGGCTCTACGACTTAGAGGCAAAGCAACTCACTCGTCGACCAATGCGTGACGGTGATACCGGTTCCCTATGGGAGTATCTTGACTGGACGCTATCGGTAAGCTCCAACTCGGCTGCGGCAATGACGATGCGCGACGCGATGTTGCTGCGTCAGTTTGGAACCGACTACCCACTACCTGAACAGCAGATTACCCCGTACTTTGATCAGCACCGTGGGGCGCAGCTAACAGACTTGTACAAGCGCACTTTCTGGGAGCCCGTGACACGTAATGGGTTCTCTCTGGATGCTTTACGCCAGGGCAGTTTTTTCACGCGAGAAGGGAAGCGGCTGGTAAACGGTGGCGGGCTGAGTTATGCGACTGCTCGTAGCCTTATGCAGTATCTGCTGGCGATGGAGCAGGGACGTCTGGTTGATCCATGGACCAGCATTGCGTTGAAGCGACTGCTATATATGACTGAGCGACGTATCCGCTACGCCTCTGCGCCCGCGCTCGCGAACGCTGCAGTCTACTTCAAATCCGGTTCGCTCTATTCCTGTGAACCTGAGGAAGGCTTCAAATGCGGTGCCTATCGCGGCAATGTACGTAACTATATGAACTCGGTGGCGATCATAGAGGAAGATGTAGAAGGCAGGCAGGTGCACTACCTGGTGACTCTCGTGTCCAATGTGTTACGCGAAAATTCAGCGGTGGCACACCAAAAACTTGGCGGAGAGATTCATGCGCTCATCAAGGCGAGGCACGATCTGAAGTAGCCGTTGACTGCATCAATGCGTGAATACCAGTGGCGATTCTTCTGAGAATTTGCTCGCCATTGTCGTCTTCTACCAGCGCCACCATTATGTAGGTAAGCCCGTTTTGCTGAACCAGTGCGCTGTCGGCATGAAACTGTTCCCAGCTCCCGGACTTTCTCAGCATGGACAGATTTTCTTCGCCGGCAAGTCCTGCAACAAACTTGTGCTCGATTCCCGGGCGACTCAAGATGTCACGCATTATTGCGCTGTAACGCTCACTAAGTAGTGAGCCGGCATTCAGGCGGTAGTAAAGCCGTGCCACCTGGTAGGGCGTCGCTGCATGGGACAGGCCGTCAATAGGGTCTCTGTGGTAGGCGTCTGTCCCGGCATAGTCTTTGCCAACCCAGAGACCGCCGCTGCGATCGGAGTCGTAGAACGCGTACTGCGGATCCTGGAGTATGGATAGCAGCGTTTCGCGGCCAACCCTGGTCAGTACCCGAGTCGCACAATCGTTGCATGACACGCGCATCATGGCATTCATGTCTTCAAGCAGTGCGTCGTCCAGCGTGAGCTGCCCGCGCTCGGCGGCCACGAGAGCGCCCAATGCAATGGCAACTTTCGGCAAGCTGGCCGCATACATCATGTGATGGCCGTTGAGCATAGCGAGACGGGGCGCGCGGCTTCCATCCAGCAATACGACGGCGACAGCCAGACTGTCTTCTTTGATCAGGCTGCAGTAACCCATGCCGCATAGCATGGATTCAAGTGATGCTTTCAGTACCGGATCTTGGTTGGGTGGTAAGTCACCCGCTTGATGATAGCGTTCCAGCTCTATCGCAGCGATTGGCTGCGTAACGACGATAAGTAGGGCTAATACGAGCACATGATACGGCCAGAAAAGCGCTCTGGTTATGCCCTGGCTGAGTTTCCTGCGTATCACACTCGCAGGTCCTGAACCTGCACAGAATCACCATCAACAGCCAGCGCGTTGAACCAGTGCTCAATTCGCTGCGGTGCGACCGGTGCTGTACTCACACCATGGCTAACCCGACCGGCAAGAATATCATCCACGGCAAGGCTGACTGGAATCGATACCAGTCGTGCCATGGCGGAACCCGTTGTATTCCCCAATGCGTCCAGCGTACAAGTGCGATGGAACAGCGTTTCGTCGTTGGACTGGCAACAGAGCTCTACGCACAGTACGACGCGGTCGGCCTCGTTCTCGGCATAGCAATGATGTTGCCAAAGATCATTTGATAGTGTGTTGAGAACCTCGTCATTGTTTGTACTTCCCGCCGCCCTCAGGCTTTCGAAGATACTGTGCCAGGCGAGCGACCATCCCTGCAGGCGCAGTGTGCCACGTACGAACTCCTTCACTGGCCAGTCGGGATTAAAGTTGTAGTCGGACATGAAGGGTAGCGAGTCGCGATTAGGGTAGGCCTCGAAGGTCTCCACATGATCACCCAGCTTCACTGTATAGGGCGTGATGGCTTCCCATGGTCTTTTTGCTTCACAGCTTTCGCCTTCTGCGATGTATCTGGCGGGTGTGAGTAAAGCGCGCAGAACGCCCACAGGCGACCAACTGAATTTGTAGCGAAAGTCATTGGGTACGGCGGGAAAACCGCCGCAATACGATCGAAACGAGAGCGTTGCACCGGGATCATAGCGTTCATCGGTTCGCCATGCATCGATCAACTGATGCGCCATGAGGTGGTCCAGCCCGGGGTCAAGTCCCACCTCATTTACAAGGCACAGTTGCTCTTGGCGCGCACTGTCATGTAGTGCGCGCATGGGCTCGGAAACATAGGAGCTGGAGACAAAGTGCGCTTGCCCCGCAATGGCCCGTTTGGCAATTTCTACGTGCATATCTGCTGGCAGCATGGACACGACCACATCGCCAGGTTGCAGCCGCACTGCCAAGGCGTCAAGGTCGAGCGCGCAAACTTCGGGCTGTATGGGAGCCTTGGCAACCAGTTGATGTGCGTGCGCGAGCGTGCGATTCCAGAGGCACACGTTGGCGCCGTTGGCCAGTAGGCGCAGCAGGCCAGGTCCGCTGGACAGTCCTGCTCCCAGCCAGTGGATAACGGGTGAACTAGTCATTAAGGGTTCCGCTGTAGTGGTGAAATAGTGTTTCAGCGCGCTGCCAGACAGGTGCCTGAGTCTGAGCGAGGCTCAAAATTACCGGAAGGAGTTGCGCGCTAAAATCCTCGCTGGACTCACGGGGTAGCAAGCTGGGCAGATTGTCTATGGCGATAAGATCCACTGGTGTCGGTGTGGATTGCAGTCGCTTTACGGGTGCATTGGCCGAGGTGCACTGATCATACAGCGGTATCGGATTGAACTCACTCAAGGGGTCACAGCTGATATCGGCTATCACGCGGAGCGCGCGCTGTTCATCGGCGACAAGCTCCGGCGTAATAAAGGGTGGTAGTTTCTGGTTCACCAGCACACAATTCAAAAAGATCGGATGATCGAGTATCTCACGGAATGGTCCACCGGCGGAGGTTTCAGCAATATCCCAGTTGATGGTTGGCACTGCTAGCAGGTCGGCCAGCGCTCTGGCACCTGAGCCTACCCGTCCCAGAGCGCCTATAATCATCATGCTTAAGTCACTGACGTCTTCTGTCGCTATTCGATCGAGGCTGGCTTTGACATCGCTTACCAGCTCGACCTGATTCTGCCAGGGGCGAAGTGGCTCCAGTGGAGGCTCGAGCTGGCTGCGCTGACCCGCCCAGGTAAGTACCGCAAGCGCTGATCCCACGAAACCTGCCCAGTAGCCAAACGCTGCGCAGCGTCTGCCGGAGTCATCAACCAGATACTCCAGGTCCAGTAGTACACCCTCTCCGCGCTTGAAGCGTGCGAGCAGCGTATCCCACCCTGTTTGTCCCTTGTAGGCATGCGCAAAGTAAATATGCTGATGGATGAGTGGGGTGTTGTCGTCTGGCAGTTCTTTCAGGCCCAGGATGCAGGCCCGCGCAGGAGCTGCCGGCCAGGTGCCTGCGTCGACCAGAGTACATCCTGCCTGTTCATACTCCTGTGGAGCGAAAATACTCTGGTGAGATCGTTCAACGGTTACGGCAAAGCCACTGTCGAGTAGTTTGCGAGCAGTATTGGGTGTTAAGGCGGCGCGAGCCTCACCGGCCTTTGTCTCCGCGCGCAGCCAGATATGCCGACTGTCCATGGTGTTCTTTCCAGGCAAAACAGTCGATATGTTACCGCAGGCGCGGCAGAGATGCCTCTGCTTCAGTGTTTGCTATTGCGCTTTTATACGGCTCTGTTAGCCTGCAAAGCTGTCATTTTAAAGGATCAAGCAAATGCCAATATTCACTCGTCTGTTACCGCTTGTACTGTGCGCAACCTTGCTGCCGGGCGTGGCCAACAGTGATGAGCTAAGTAGCGATGTCGATAAGGACTATCAGGGCCACCTGGGTGAGCTGTTTGATTTTTTCCATCGCAATCCCGAGCTCTCCACCATGGAAAGTAAAACGGCGGCGCGGCTCGCGCAAGAACTTCGCGCCGCCGGATTTACGGTTACTGAAGGCGTTGGTGGAACCGGTGTCGTGGCCATGATGGAGAACGGCGACGGCCCATTGGTGATGATGCGAGCCGATATGGATGGCCTGCCGGTGGAGGAGAAGTCGGGCCTACCGAATGCTTCCAAGGCCCGTCAGGTTGACCCCGATGGCAATGAAGTGCCGGTTATGCATGCGTGTGGCCACGATGTGCATATCACCAGCCTGGTGGGTACGGCACGCGCGATGGCAGCGCGTAAGGATCAATGGTCAGGTACGTTAATGCTGATTGGTCAACCGGCAGAGGAGCGCGTACTGGGTGCTCGTATGATGATGGATGACAATCTCTGGCAACGATTCGGCAAGCCGGATTACGCGCTGGCATTTCACGTAACGTCCACGATTCCAACGGGCAAGCTATCGGCAGTGATGGATTCACCGTATTCGGGGGCCGATACTGTAGACATCATCGTGCATGGCGTTGGCGCTCACGGTGCCAGCCCGCACCGTGGCGTAGACCCAATAGTGCTGGGCTCGCAGATTGTGCTGGCCTTGCAGACCGTTATCAGCCGTGAATTGGCGCCGAGGGACGCGGGTGTGATCACTGTCGGTTCTTTTCATTCGGGCACCAAGCACAACATTATTTCTGACCGCGCTCATCTTCAGTTAACGGTGCGCAATGATGATTTTGAGTCGCGTGAACTACTGCTTGCCGGCATCAAGCGCATCGCAGAGAACATGGGGCGAGTGGCAGGTCTGCCTGAAGATAAACTACCCGAGGTTATTGTGTCGGAGGAGTCTGTGCCACCCACGATCAACGATCCGCAGCTGACAGCGCGGTTACGCAATGTCTGGACGGGGCGCTTTGGTGACGATGTTTTTGACACCAACAAGCGCAAGGGCATGGGGGCTGAAGACTTTCCCTTCTTTACCACCGATCCGTACATTCCAAGCACCTACTTTGCAGTAGGAGGCACACCACAAGCCGATTTCGACCGTGAGGCAGCGGGTGGTGAACCGGTACCATCGCATCACTCACCTTTGTTCAAGATCACACCTGAGCCAGCGGTGACACTGGGTGTCGAGTCCACCGTGTCTGCCTTGCTGGATCTGATGCAGAAGTAACAGCGTGGGAGATTAATGGCGTTGTTCTGTCTGTGTCATCAAGCTTACCCGTGGTGGGAAGCATGATGCGACAGGCACTGATGGCATCTTTGTAAATGGACTGCCGCGCACAACATGATAATGAGCTCGAACCGGAGAACGTCTGATGTCTGATATTTTGAAAGCGAAGCCTGCCAGCACCGTGGTTCTGCTGCGCGATACTCCCGCTGGCATGGAAACCCTGTTGCTCAAGCGCAACAAGGCACTCATTTTTGCCGGAGGGTTCTGGGTGTTTCCGGGCGGATCCGTTGATGAGGAAGATCTGGATGAGGCTGGTGGTGATCTGGAGACCGCAACGCGAGTTGCTGCGGTGCGTGAGGCGCAGGAAGAGTGTGGCCTGGAACCTCACCTTGAGGATATGGTGCAACTGAGCCACTGGACCACGCCCATCGGGGAGCCACGTCGTTTTCTCACCTGGTTTTATGCGGCGCCATTGGCAGCGGACGATCGAGTTGTCATTGACGGTGGCGAGATTCACGATGCGATGTGGATAACGGTGAACAATGCCATCGAGCAGCATGAGGCCGGCGAACTGGGACTGCTGCCGCCAACCTATGTCACGCTCTTGCACCTGTCCAACTACGCGACGATTGCCGACATGGTAGAGGCCGAGCGTCATACGACTCCACATGAGGTGTTTCCCGTATTCGGCGACGACAATGGCCAGCCAGCGGTGATGTATCGCGGCGATGCTGGCTACAAAACAGGTGACGCTACGGCCCCTGGTGCGCGTCACCGCGTGTATCTAAAAGATAGCCGGTGGTGGTATGTGCATCAGGATGTTGATGATAAGTACCCACCCCTGATCGCCTGATACTTTGGTGAACTTTTAGGACAAGATGCAAGATAAAGCCCAGGAAAAAATTCAGGGAAGAACCCTTTGGGACTGGCCGGTGCGTATTATCCACTGGTCCTTTGTAGTGCTTATACCCTTAGCCTGGTGGACAGCAGAGGAGTCTCTCTATGAGTACCATGAATGGATCGGTCTGATATTGATCACGCTTGTGGTCACGCGCATTTTCTGGGGTTTCGTGGGCAGTACGCATGCGCGCTTTATTGACTTTCTAACCGGGCCAGCTGCTGTCGTTGCCTATATGCGAGGGCAGGGCGCGCGCAGTTTGGGCCACAACCCACTGGGTGCCTGGTCTGTAATTACGCTACTTGTGCTTTTGCTGTTACAAGCTATCAGCGGCCTCTTCAACACCGACGACATACTGTTCAATGGACCGCTCTACTATATGGCCAGTGACGGCTTCAGAAACGCTATGGGAGAGGTTCACGATATCGTGTTCAACCTGTTGCTCGCATTTGTGGCACTACACTTAGCTGCAGTGTTCTACCACCAGTTCAAGTTGAAGGAAAAATTGCTGCAGGCGATGATTCGCGGTCGCGCAAATGGCCGCGAAGGCGATGGCTTTACAGCCAATCCCGTCTGGGCACTGCTTATAGGCGGCGCTGTTGCTGCGCTGATCTGGTGGGGCCTCTCTCTCGCGCCGCAACCAACCCCTATCTGGTAACTCATCACAGGAACTTAGCGCATGAATCTTTGCCTGCTGCGCACTGCAGCGTTGTTGTTCATTGTTACGTGCATCAATACCAAGGCCTATGCCGATGCGTACGATTATTTTCAACCCAACCGAGAGCTTATCCGCAATGGTGTTCAGGCGGTATTGCAGTGCAACGGCTTGTTTACATCTGGTCGTTCGTTGGAACAGGTGTTTACTCAGGAGTTGGCGTATCTCACCAGTGAGCGCTTCGGTGGCAAAGTAGGCACAGCAGAAGGAGGCGCTTATCAGGTAGACCCGCTGCTGCGTCGCGTCACCGTTGGCGGTGGCGAGCACGGCACCCCGGTTTCCGCAGTGTTTCGTGAGGGGGTCGGTTGTGTTGTGATGGCGCCCGATCAGAGTCAGGCCGACATTAGCGTATTACCAGAACTGACGCTGCCATACTCCGACATCGATCCCAACAACGTTGACTGGCCTGACGGCGACAGGATAACTGACAAGGTTGTCGCCGTCGAGTTTGATCTGGAGCGCCTGCAGGCTGCGTCTGACTGGGCGTTCAACCGGACTACGCCGGAGCAGGATACGCTCAGCCTGATTGTGGTGCACAAGGGGCAAATTGTACATGAACGTTATGCCACCGGGATTACTCGCGAGACCCGTACTCGTACCTGGTCTACTGCCAAGAGTATTGCCGCTACCTTGATTGGCATGTTGGTTGACGAGGGCCGGATGCAGCTGGATGCACCACTGGGGTTTGCCTGGCAGCCTGAGTTGTTGCAGCCGCAGCAGGATCCTCGCAGTGCAATCACGCTGCGGCATGTGTTACAGATGAGTAGTGGTCTGTACCCGGTTGACAGCTTTAACAAGGAGTATGCGACGGGCTCTGGACTTTCCTATTGGGCAGGTGCGAGCTCGGTGT
>CALINF010000207.1 GCA_938045215.1 uncultured Halieaceae bacterium
ATTCTCATCCAGCATGGCGCGAACGCGACCAAACTGAAGGCCTGCAAGTACGATATCGCCCTTGCGCAGGGTGCCGCTCTGAATCAACAGGGAGGCGACAGAACCACGCCCCTTGTCCAGACGCGACTCGATAACAATACCCTGGGCCGGCACATCGCGTGGCGCTTTCAGCTCCAGCAATTCTGCCTGCAGTAAAACAGCATCGAGCAACTCATTCACACCGTCACCCGTGAGGGCAGATACGGGAATAAACTGAGTATCACCACCCCACTCTTCAGGAATCACTTCCTTGGCAGAGAGCTCATTCTTGACGCGCTCCGGATCAGCGCCCTCTTTATCCATCTTGTTCACAGCAACAATCAATGGCACACCAGCCGCGCGTGCGTGCTGCACTGCTTCTTCGGTTTGCGGCATCACGCCATCATCCGCAGCAACCACCAAAATCACGATGTCTGTGCTCTTCGCTCCGCGGGCACGCATCGCGGTAAACGCTGCGTGACCGGGTGTATCAAGAAACGAAATCATGCCGTGATCGGTTTCCACGTGATAAGCACCGATGTGCTGGGTGATGCCACCCGCTTCACCCGATGCCACGTGACTCTTGCGAATATAGTCAAGCAGTGAGGTTTTACCGTGGTCGACGTGGCCCATCACGGTCACTACCGGAGCACGCGGCTCATCTGTGCCCTCGTGCAGCGAGAGTGTTTCTTCCAGACTCTCTTCCAGCGCATCAGAGCTCACCAGCTTAACGCTATGCCCCAGTTCTTCGACAACAAGAGTAGCCGTGTCCTGGTCGATCATCTGATTGATCGTGGCCATCACGCCAAGTTTCATCAACTCTTTGATCACTGCACCGGACTTCAGTGACATCTGTTGCGCAAGATCGCCCACGGAAATCGCGTCAGGTAGTTCAACCTGTGTGATCTTGCGCTCGGTTGGCATTTCGAAGCCATGCTTTGAATGCTCTGCATGCGTTGCCTTGATCTTTTTGCGACCACCGCGCCGGCGACCAGAACCAGACTCTGCGCGCTCCAGATCAGACAGTGACAGGTTGTGTCCGCGCTGCTTACCACGACCCGCAACATTGGTGCGATCCAACCTGCCCCGGGCAGGTTTCTTACGTTCGGCTTCCTTGGCAGCCGGTGCATCGTGCAGACGCTTCGGCTTGCGTGCCTCGGTCTCTTTGGTGCGATTAACCACCTCCGTCTTCGCGGCAGCAGCAGCTTCTTCAGCTGCCTGTCGTGCGGCTACTGCCGCCTGGCGAGCGGCGATGTCATCGGCTTCTTTCTTCTTGCGACGCTCAGCGGCACGCTGGCGCAAAACCTCGGGATCAAGATTGGCCGGGTCTTCTTCTTCGACTTCCTCGACGAACTCAGGCTCGGGAGCCGGCGCCGCCTCAACGACTTCTGGCTCGGGTGCTGCTGTCTCAGCCACCACCTCTTCTACCGCAGGAACCTCGGCTGTCTCAGCGTCTACAGACTCGGGCACTTCTTCTGCCGCAAGTTCCTCGGCGTCACGTTTCACATAGGTACGCTTCTTCCGTACTTCAACGTTAACGGTCTTTTTACCCTGCGAGCCGCTGGTGCGCAGCGTACTCAGGGTCTTACGCTTGAGCGTTATTCGCTTCGGCGCTGCCGTCGATTCTCCATGACTGCGCTTCAGGTGGGTAAGCAGAGTCTGCTTGTCCTCTTCGGATACAGCTTCCTCCGCTGCACCGTGGGGCAAACCGGCCTCTTTCATCTGTGCTAACAGACGATCTACCGATGCTCCCACTGTCTCAGCGAGTTGCTGTACTGTCACTTGCGCCATTCTTTATCTCCTCAATACCCTGTTTGGTTTGCCCAAGACGTACGACCCGATCCGTTCGGGTTACTCCGTCTCCTCGGCAAACCAGGGTGCGCGCGCTGTCATGATCAATTCACCAGCACGCTCTTCTGTCATATCTTCAATATCTATCAGGTCATCAACCGCCTGCTCGGCAAGATCTTCCATCGTGACCACACCGCGGCTGGCAAGAATAAACGCCAGATGCTTATCCATGCCGTCCATGGTCAGCAGGTCTTGCGCGGGTTCGTTGGCACCCAGCTGCTCTTCCGATGCTATCGCCTGAGTCAACAAGGCATCTTTGGCACGGGCACGAAGTTCCTCGGCAATCTCCTCGTCGAAGCCTTCTATTGCGGGCATCTCTTCCAATGGCACGTAGGCTACTTCCTCTAGAGTCGTAAAGCCTTCTTCTACCAGAATATCTGCGACATCTTCATCGATGTCGAGCTGCTCGCAGAACACCTTGATAACCTCGCCTGCTTCAGCCTCATGCTTGTCGGCGGCCTCATCCGTGCTCATCACGTTGATTGTCCACTTGGTGAGCTCTGCTGCCAGACGAACATTCTGCCCCGAACGGCCAATCGCCTGCGCGAGATTATCCTCAGATACGGCAACGTCCATGGTGTTACTGTCTTCGTCGACCACGATAGACTCAACTTCCGCGGGTGACATGGCATTGATCACCAGCTGCGCAGGATTGTCGTCCCACAGCACGATGTCCACACGCTCGTTATCCAGCTCATTGGACACTGCCTGGACACGCGATCCACGCATTCCTACGCAGGCGCCGACAGGGTCAATACGCTGATCGTTGGTTTTAACGGCTATCTTGGCGCGCGAACCCGGATCACGCGCCGCAGCGCGAATCTGAATGACTTCTTCTGCAATCTCTGGTACTTCAATCTTGAACAATTCGACCAACATTTCGGGACAAGCGCGGCTCAGGATCAGCTGCGGTCCACGAGTTTCCTCGCTGATTTCTGTGAGAATTGCACGAACCCGATCATTCACACGGAAAGTCTCGCGGCCCACCAGTTGCTCACGCGGTAACAGGCCCTCGGCGTTGTTGCCAAGATCCACGATTACGTTGTCGCGAGTCACTTTCTTGACGGTGCCAGCAACCAGTTCGCCGACGCGATCAGTATACTGCTCTACAACTTGTGCCCGCTCTGCGTCACGTACACGCTGAACAATCACCTGCTTTGCCGTTTGCGCAGCAATGCGGCCAAAGCCTACATTCTCTATCTGTTCTTCAAACACGTCACCCGGCTTGAGAGAGGCCTCTTTTTCGATCGCCTCCTCAGTTGTAAACTGAGTGCCGAGCAGCGCCATTTCCTCGTCGGGCACTACCAACCAGCGACGAAGAGTTGTGTAGTCGCCCGTCTCGCGGTCGATCGTTACTTCGATGTCAGCGTCTTCGTCGTAACGCTTTTTGGTAGCCGTAGCCAAAGCCAATTCAATCGCTTCAAAAATGATGTCCTCGGACACCCCTTTCTCGTTCGATACCGCTTCCGCTACTAACAGAATTTCTTTTGTCATTTCTAGCCTCGCCAGTTCACTTTCCGCGTCTAGATACGCGGTTCTACACGCGCTTTATCGATCGCGCTATAAGGCAACAGGTACTCGTGGTCATCCACATGGACTACCACGTCCTCGCCTTCAATTCCTTTCAATACGCCTTTAAACTTGCGCCGACCCTCAAAAGGGGTACGCAGACGCAGTTCAATCTGTTCACCGATGTAGCCGGTAAATTGTTCAAGCTTGAACAACAGCCGATCCATACCCGGTGATGACACCTCAAGTGTGTACTCGCCGGTAATGGGGTCTTCAACATCCAGAATCGCACTCACCTGCTGGCTGACCGCGGCGCAATCTTCCACTCCGATGCCATTCTCCGAGTCTATATACACGCGCAGAACGCTATGACGACCCTGTGAGATGTGTTCAATACCCCACAGTTCAAACCCCAGTGCCTCAACCGTGGGCTCGAGCATGACCTGCATCTTTTGCTCTTTACCTGCCACCCGACCTCCGATCGAATCCTGCTTTTCCGTCACATACGAAAAAGCCCCAATAAGGGGCTTTTCGTCGTCATATCGCCAGAGTCATTGGAGCGGGCGATACGATGTTGGTAGCGGGGGCCGGATTTGAACCGACGACCTTCGGGTTATGAGCCCGACGAGCTACCAGGCTGCTCCACCCCGCATCAAAACTTCCTCGTTACAAAGACCCCTTGGTGCCTTGCGTGAGCCTATTCCAGGAATTGGCCCCTAATCGAGGAGGTGCATTATAGGTATCCGCCTATGCGGGGTCAACAGCATGTCGGGGTTATATTTTTCGCCATAAAACAGCTGATTTTGCAGTTCACGCAAGACTCGAATTGAGACTTCGCCTCGACGGGGATTTCTGACGGCTACCGTGTCCGGATCACCACTCGCTGTTCAATTGCACCGAAGATCGACTGGCCACTCGCATCGAGCATCTCCAGCCTCACCACGTCGCCGTCACTCATAAACGCTGTACGGGGGCTGCCTTCATTGATCGTTTCGATCATACGAACCTCAGCCAGACAGCTATACCCCAGCCCACCCTGATCAATCGGCTTACCCGGCGAACCATCGGCATCCTTGTTTGACACTGTTCCAGAGCCAATGATAGCGCCGGCTCCCAGTGGACGCGTTTTCGCTGCATGCGCCACTAAAGTAGGAAAGTTGAATGTCATGTCGACTCCGGCATTGGCCTCACCAAACGCCGCACCCTGATAGGACACCGCCAGGGGTCTATGCAGACGACCGTCACGCCAGTCATCACCCAATTCGTCGGGTGTAACACACACAGGACTGAATGCACTGGATGGTTTGGACTGGAAAAAACCAAAGCCCTTGCCCAGTTCTGCAGGAATCAGATTGCGCAATGAGACATCATTGACCAGCATCACCAATCGGATCGCAGCGGCTGCCTCTTCGACCGTGGCGCCCATCGGCACATCATCGGTCACAACAGCCACCTCACCCTCAAAGTCTATGCCCCAGGATGGGTCGGCCATCACAATATCGGCGCGCGGCCGCAAAAAAGTATCTGAGCCGCCCTGGTACATTAAAGGATCAGTCCAGAAGCTCTCAGGCATCTGGGCGCCACGCGCCCTGCGCACCAATTCGACGTGGTTCACGTAAGCAGACCCATCTGCCCACTGGTAGGCACGCGGCAAAGGCGACGCGCACCGCGCCTCATCAAACACGTCTCCTTCACCGGCATTTACGCGCTCAGACAGCGCCTGAAGTACAGGTTGGACGCCGCGCCAATCATCCAGTGCGGCCTGCATTGTCATCTCGGCGGATAAGCAACGCGCCAGATCGCGCGAGACTACCACCAGAGCGCCGTCGCGCCCCATGTTCAGCGATGCCAGTTTCATGGTGTCTCCTGTGACTGCTCAGCAAATTCCCTTTCGTGCAACCAGGCCGCGTGACGCGGCGCTTTCTTCGTACGCGACCATTCCTCGATCATCGCTGGTGCAACCTCGCGCAACTTGTCCAGATCGCCCGGCTGATCGATATTCGCAGCCAGTTCCAGACGGTGACCGTTGGGATCAAAGAAGTAGATCGACTTGAAGATGCCATGATGGGTGGGCCCCAGCACATCGATGCCGTGGGACTCTATCTGGGACTTGGCAGCCAACAGCGCAGGCTCATCTTCCACCTCAAACGCTATATGTTGCACCCATTCCGGTGTGGCCTCGTCTCGACCCATATCGGGTGAGTTGGGCAGTTCAAAAAATGCCAGCACATTACCCATGCCCGCATCCAGAAAGATGTGCATATAAGGGTCTGGCGCCTTGGTTGACGGTACCTGATCCTCGGCAATCGCCAGCACCAGGTCCATGTCCATCACGCTATTGTAAAACTCGATCGTCTCTTTGGCATCACGGCACCGATAGGCAACGTGGTGAATACGTTTGATATCCATAATCTGACACCTTGTATGCAAGGGGCAAAGTATAGAAAATCGACAATATAGTTTCAAGTGTAACTAAATGGCTTTAATGAGGCCTGCCGCCGGCAACACTCATGATCAACGCACAGGGTTTACCCACCTTGCGTATCCCATTATGGCCCTGAGCGGGCCCAGGAGATCTAAACGTCCACGTTCACCTCGAAGCGGAAGCTCAGCCATCGACTGACTGAAAATGGCTAGTTTGTCCATACCGTCACTCTCTGCCCAGCACATTGAGAAAGTAGCCGACAGCAAAGAACAAGAATGCCACCAAGCTTATTGGCGGCAATCCACCATGCCAATCCCCAGGCTTCAACCAGCCTGAGTACCCCATAAACGCAAGATGTAAACCACCTAGAGACAGGGCCCAGACAAGCACTCGTCGAGATGTAATGAGTTCTATGAACGCTTGATCTTCACTCAGCTTGGTCTGGAAGCTGAGGTTATATGCCCAAAGAAACACAAACCCTAGAATACCGGCTAGCATGCTAAGACTGGCCACACCCGTCAGTGTGCCGTCTAGCCCGAAAAACTTACCGTAATATGGTGAGGAGAACAGCATAAAGCTGATGAGCGCATGAATGAGTATCAGCAGAAATCCTGTCATCCCGAATGCCTTTCTCGCACCAAGCCAGGACGCTGATACAGGCAGCCCGAGGCTTTTCCCCGGGCCAAGCGCAAAATTGAACGTCAGTAACACAAAGGCAGCCAGACAAAGCCCTTTGTTTAGTATAAAGAGCGAGAATTGATCCCAGGGGACATCGCCGGCGATGTGGTAACGCAAAATCGCATAGCCAACTGATAAAAGTAACGTGGAAGCGATGACGCTTGCGCCAGTTCCTCCTGATCTCTCCTCAATAAAATCCGACACTCAACCAATCCTTAACTTAACTCTGTAGTGAGCAAAAACGCGCCTGGGTCACCCTTTGGGCGAATACCAGATCGGCGAGGTATAGGCACGTTCCTGAGTCGAGACGGGCGCCCCATCGGGGATCGCTATCCCAAAGCGGAAGGCGTCGATTGTGGTCCAGCGAGGCGTGGGTATTTCTATCACCCGCGCATAATAAAAAGCCTTTTCTTCGGGGTCGAAGTCGGGATCGGTCCAGACCGCGGCAAGCTCCGAACTCCCGATAGTATTGGTGAAGCTGGCGGTCTTTGCATCTACGGTATTACCAACAGGGGTTTTACAGCGGCCGTCTTTACCAATCTCTCGACCATCCGACACAGCAACATCATAGATACGCTCTTGAGTCTCACCATTCTTATCGAGCCAACCCTTCACAATCTGGATCCGGTCCAGGTTCCCGCCGATGGTGTCGCGCAGAGCATAAACCATGAAACTGGGAGCGGACCTGTCTGCGCTCGGTCTCAGTTCGCCTCCCATGGGCACACCTTTTTCATATCCTGAAAAGGCGGGTTCGCGGCTCATGATATCCTGCTCAGTGAAATTCCATCCTCCGAAAAAGCGCACCCGGATGCGACTGCCTGTCGTCGAGTAGACTTCTTTTCGCCTCATCGCATCGAAGATCGCCTCGCGAGTGTTATCCCTGGCCCAGACAGCACCCAAGCCGGCTGCAACCTGGCCCCAACTCATCATGATTCCGACGTCGCTTTGCATGAACAGGTGATCCATGCGATTAGGATCGGGCTCATACCCGGAGTGCTTACCGAAGAAGTTGTCTTCCTGAGCCGTAGCTAGGCCGGTATGGCTGTCGGTAGCCCCGACCATGCCGAATTTGTAAGGATTGGTGCCCAACGTTTCTTCCAGGACAAGGCCGTTTTTCAATGCCTCACGAGCGTACTCCCGAGCCAGCATCTGATCTTCTTTGGCGATCACTTTATTGCCAGGAACGATGTTGCCGAAGTCCCAGGTTTCGTAGTCGGCGAACTCGTCAGTGGGTGACAGGAACGGATGCGCTTCGCCGTCTCCCTTGATTTGCGTTACTTCATACAGAGGCTCCCACTTTGCGCGTTGTTCGACATATGTCTTATCAAGCTTGCGACCGGTGTACTGCGCATCAACCGGAAACATGAGACCGTTTGATAGATTACCGTTGTGCGCCAGAGCGAGGACCTGGCCACCCGTTTTCTCTTCGTACTGCGCCATCCAT
>CALINF010000208.1 GCA_938045215.1 uncultured Halieaceae bacterium
GCATCCAGATACAGTGGAGCATGTTGAGAGCACTGCGTTATAAGCCATTCTCTTGTTGCCGTCGGGGCATCAGCGCTCGCACGCAGATAATTGTTCACACTGCCTGAAACTCAGGACCGTGAAGCTGCGGTTTGAGACCGCCGCTCCAGATAATTATCAAGTTTCATAAGCAAGGGTGGCAGAAAGAGCAGATCCAGCAACAACGCCACCACAATGATTGGCGTGAGCATCAGCGCCACATTCTGGTAGTAGTAAGTATTGGAAAACACCAGAATAAAAGTGCCCATAGCCAACGCGGCGGTTGTAATAGTAATGGCCGAACCCGCTTTATCCAGCGAATAGGCAACGGCAGATTCCGGTGTCTTACCCTCCCTGCGCGCCGCGATATACTTGCTTAACACGTGCACCGAATCATCCACCACCAAACCAATACTGATCGAGAACAGCATCAGGATATAAGGGCTTAGCTCCCCCACCATCAAGCCCCATACACCAAAAACAATCGCAGGCGGAAACAGGTTTGGCGCAATACTCAAAAGACCGTAGCGCACACTGCGCAGGCCCACCAGCATGGTTAACGTTATCAGCACAAAACTAACAGTGAAGCCTTCAAGCAGCTGGGTAGAAATGGTGTTGTTCAACCTCGAAAACAAAATGGTGTTGCTTGCCGGCAGCACACGATAATCGGGATTGAGATTTTCAGCATACCAATTCTCGATACGCTCATTCAGCCCAAGTAACTCTCTGTTGGACAGGTTGGAGGTGCCAACAGAAACACGCACCGTGGTGTACTCTGGATCGAAGATAGGCTCCAGATGCGGCTCAATCTCCTGAATGAGCTGATAGCCCACCAGATAGTCAATCACCTGTAGATTATCTTCGGGCAACCGGTACCAGGCCTCGTCGTTGTCGTTCTCGGCCTTGTTCAGGGTTTTAAGCATGCCCACGTAGCTGTTCACAACGCTCACATCGGGCTGCTCCTCCAGCCATGTGGCGAAACGCTCTATGTCTTGCATGAACTGCGGATTGGCGATGCCGTAGTATTCGCCGCTATCGATGGCATAAACCAGTGTCTGATCGTTACCAATCTTCTCGGCAAGTGCGGTGATTACCAGGTGAAAGTCAGACTCTTTGTCGATAAACGCGAAGCGATCAAAATCAACACGGTTCAAAGGCAGCATCGCCAGGCAGATGCCGATAACCAGTAAGCTCACCCAGAACAACGCATTGGCGCGTGTAATCACCACTTGCGTTATCTTGGTTATCATCCCGCGAACGCCCAACGGCCGTGGAATGCGCCGGGTTGGCACCAGCATAATTACTGCCGGTAGCAGGGTTAACGTAACCAGATAGGCCCAGATCACGCCCATAGCAACAACATTGCCAAAGCCGTAGATTCCGGCTGATGTGCAATAGTTGAGACTCAAGAAACCCATTGCGGTGGTCACCGTCGCGAGCGTTACTGGCTGCAGATTCAACTCCAGACTATGCCGCAGCGCATCCTCCTTGTTGCGCCCTTCATGCAATCCCTGCAGGTAAATTGAGATGATATGAATGCCGTGCGCCATCGCAATGGTAAGCACAACCAAGGGACCCATATTGGATATCTGGTTAAACTCAAAACCAGACCATCCCACGGTGCCCAATGTCAGCAAGATGCCCACAAAGGAGACGACCAGTGTGCTCAAGGCAAATGGCAGAGAGTTCAGGCATAGCCAGAGTAGCAGCGTGGTAGAGAGCGCTACCAACGGCGCAAGATTGGTACGGTCTTTTATCTGGGCGAGGTAGCTGTCCAGCTCAAAGAGGTCATTGCCCAGCGCATAGATCTCTACTCCGGGATGCTCCTGTCGCAAAGAATCCCTGAGCTCTATCACCGAACGGGAGATTGACAGCCTCTCCTCCCGGTCCTCGCTATTGGGTCGATACTTCAGTAGTGCCAGCGCCATATCGCCGTCACGTGACAGCTGCGTTTTTGTCAGGTCCTCATCTGCCAGCGCAATCTGCTTAACCGCCACCAAATCGTCATCACTCAGCGACTCTAGTGGCGGCAGGAGATACTTGCGATCGTACAGATCCTCATCCACCGCATTCAGACGAAAGTTGACAATAGACCCCACCGCCACCGCCGATTGCACCTCGCCAAAGCGGTCATGCAGAGCTTCCATTGCACCCAGGGCTTCGCGGTTGAATATGTCGCCATCAGGGTCGATGAAGGCAAACAGCGCCGAGCTACTGCGCGGGAAGTCCTGCTCCACCTCCTCAACTAAAGCGCCGTAAGGGTCATTCTCTGGCAGAATGGCATCAGAGCTCGGATCTAACCCGATGCGCGGAACACCCAAACCCACTGCAACAGTCACAATCAAGGTGAGCAAGGCCAGTGCCACCCTGCGTTCCACCAATACGCCCACCAAACTCATATCCTGAACTCACCTCTCCTTCTACCAATGGATTTATAACACACTGGCTCTGCATCCAGATTGTGATATTTTGTAGCGCTGGCTTTATGGCTGCGCGCCAACGCAGCCGGGCAAGTAGAGAAATATTCAGGAGAGCACGATGAGCCGCCTTACGACCTATCTCGCCACCGTATACATGGCCCTGGGGCTATTGCTGGGGAACAGCGCAATTGCAGAAGAACCAGTGCGCATCGGCGACTTTGCGCTGCTGGATCAAAACGGCAAGCACCACAAGCTGAGCTGGTATGGCGATCACGCGGCGATTGTCATTTTTATCCAGGGCAACGGCTGCCCTATTGTTCGCAACAGCGTACCTGAGCTCAAGGCAATTCGTGATGAATACGCTGCAAAGGGCGTGCAGTTTTTCATGCTCAATCCCCAGTCACAAGACACCCGCGCAAGCGTGGCTGCCGAAGCCCAGGATCTGGATTACGACTTCCCTATACTCATGGACGAGTCTCAATTGA
>CALINF010000209.1 GCA_938045215.1 uncultured Halieaceae bacterium
TTCGGCAAAGGCCTTGGAACGAATCGCCGAGTGTGGGCAAACAAAGACACACTTGCCGCAATGGGTGCAGATGTCCGTTTCCCAGACTGGAATTTCCAGAGCCAGATTGCGCTTCTCATACTGCGCAGTACCCAGCGGCCAGGTTCCATCCAGAGGCATTTCTGACACCGGTATCAGGTCGCCGCGCCCCGCGATAATCTCGCCGCTAACTCTTTTTACAAAATCCGGCGCTCTGCTTGGCATCGATATGCCGGTTTCGATGTGGCTGGTGACTTTCGCGGGAATGCTAACCTCATGCAAATTGGCTAACGTGGCGTCGATGGCTACCAGGTTCTGCTGCGCAATGCGCTTGCCCTTGCGGCCATAGCTCTTTTCTACCGCCTGCTTAATGGCAGCCACGGCGCGTTCCTGAGGCAGAACGCCGGAAATCGCAAAGAAGCAGGTTTGCATGATCGTGTTTATACGCTTGCCCATACCGGAGTCGGCCGCAACTCGATAGGCATCGATTACATAGAACTTTAACTGCTTGTCGATAAGCTGTTGCTGGAAAGAGCGCGGTAATAACTCCCAGGCGGTTTCTGCCGAAGCATCGGTATTGAGTACAAAGGTCGCCCCGGCTGCGGCCTTGTCCAGCATGTCGTAGCGCTCCAGAAAAACCGGCTGGTGGCAGGCAACGAAATCGGCATCGCCGTCTTCAATCAAATAGGCCGAATGAATGGGCTTCTCACCAAAACGCAGATGGGAAATCGTCACTGCACCCGATTTTTTGGAATCGTAAACAAAATAGCCTTGAGCGTAGAGGTCAGTCTGCTCGCCGATAATCTTAATTGAGTTCTTATTTGCACTGACCGTGCCATCTGAACCCAGTCCATAAAAAAGTGCCTGAAAGCACTGCTCATGCGCGGCACTGCGAAAGTTTTGATCCCAGTCCAGGCTGAGCCCACCCACGTCATCGGTAATGCCTACGGTGAAAGGGTGCTGAGGCTCCGGCTTTTTCAGCTCCGCGTAGATCGCAGCTACCATAGCGGGAGTAAACTCCTTGGAAGAGAGCCCAAACCGGCCACCAATCATGCGTGGCAGATTGTTGCTGCGGTGCATCGCAAGCGCGGCCACCACATCCTTGTAGAGCGGCTCTCCATCCGCACCGGCTTCTTTGGTGCGATCGAGAATGGCGATCGACTGCACGCTAGGTGGTAACGACTGCACCAGCAGCTTGCTATCCAGTGGGCGAAACAAACGTACTTTAACAACGCCAATTTTCTCACCCTGGCCCAGCAGGTGTTCTACGGTCTCTTCCACCGTCTCTGCTCCCGACCCCATAAGCACCACAACTCGTTCGGCATCGTCAGCACCAATGTACTCAAACAGCTTGTATTGACGACCCGTGGCATCGGCGTACTCATTCATGACCGTTTGCACCAGTGCCGGGAACTCGTCGTAAACGCCGTTGATCGCCTCCCGAGCCTGAAAAAATACATCGGGGTTTTGCGAGCTGCCGCGCAGAACGGGATGCTCGGGTGACATCGCCCTGTTACGGTGAACCTGCAAAGCGGAATGATCGACCAGACCACGCAGCAACTCACGGTCGGGTACGCTCACCTTTGCGACCTCGTGGGATGTACGAAAACCGTCAAAGAAATGTAATACCGGGATGCGACCTCGCATGCTCGCTTCCTGACTGATAAAGGCAAAATCCAGTGCTTCCTGCACCGAATTCGAACAGAGCATGGCGTAGCCTGTGCTGCGGGCCGCCATCACATCACTGTGGTCACAGAAAATTGAGAGTGCGTGAGTGGCCAGTGTGCGCGCCGCCACGTGAATCACGCCGGGTGTGAGCTCACCGGCAATCTTGAACATGTTGGGCAGCATTAGCAGCAAACCCTGAGATGCGGTAAAAGTGGTGGCTAGGCTGCCCGCCTGCAAAGCGCCGTGAATCGCGCCCGCTGCACCGGCTTCGCTCTGCATCTCGATTACATCCGGCACTGCCCCCCAGAGGTTGGTGACACCACGGGCGCTCCAGTCATCGGCATGTTCGCCCATCGGAGACGCAGGTGTAATCGGATAAATGGCAATGACTTCATTAAGCAGGTGAGCAACGTGGGCCACCGCCTCGTTACCATCCATCATCGCTGTATCTTGCATTGACATAGCTACCTCTGGGATTGCGACCCCACGGAGGCTTACTTTGGCGTCTTGAGGAGATAAAAACCTTGAGCTAGAACAAGCATTGGGTAAATGGTGTTTCCCAATGTCAAAACAAGGGCTGGTTGTCAGAGTAGCAACAGCGTCAGTTGCGGAAACGGCGCGCTATCGAGTGAGATTTGATTGAAGTGGCCCGCCCGAGAGGATTCGAACCTCTGACCTCTGCCTCCGGAGGGCAGCGCTCTATCCAGCTGAGCTACGGGCGGATTGACTGGTTATTGCCTACCTTGTTACACCTCGGCCTTCTCGCAGTCCGCCGGTGGATAGCGCGCTGGTCGCGCTCCCCTTCGGGGCCGGCCCAACATTATAAATGTTGGTCGTTCCGCCTAAAACTGCTGCGCAGTTTTCTTACGGCTCCACCCAGCTGAGCTACGGGCGGATTGACTGGTTATTGCGTACCTTGTTACACCACGGCCTTCTCGTAGTACGCCGGTGGATAGTGCGCTGGTCGCGCTCCCCTTCGGGGCCGGCCCAACATCATAGATGTTGGTCGTTCCGCCTAAAACTGCTGCGCAGTTTTTTTACGGCTCCACCCAGCTGAGCTACGGGCGGATAACTGCAACTGCAC
>CALINF010000210.1 GCA_938045215.1 uncultured Halieaceae bacterium
TTTCCCGGTAGCGCAGATAGAGATCGTGCGCTGTGCCATGCGGCGCTTCATAGAGCATCGTGCCATCCTTGCTTTCGATAATGGAGCTGGCCGTGGCAAGACTGCCCCCAAGCGCTGCGGCAATATCAGAAAAAATGTCACCATCAAGATTCTGCGCAGGATACAGGGCGTTTCGTGGTGGGTCTGCGATCATCTTTTTTAACTGGCTTGAGGGTCGCATAATCATGAAAGAGGGCGGTTCGGTGTGATCGGCAACCAGTTCGTTGCGAACCTCGTTGATAACGTTGGAAAATACCTCGTCGTACTCGAAGTACTCTCGCTTGAGCCCAAAGTACACTTCCTTGTCATTCAAAGAGGCATCCCGGAAAACCTGCAATACCCAGTCTTTTATCGCTTCACGGTCATTGGACATGAATATGATCGGATCATTGGCCTTGATGTCCCGCGCATGTTTCTCCTCACCATCTACCACCACCTTGAGGATGCCATCTTCGGGCGCTGCCATGTTGAAGCTGCCGTATTGATCACCGCCACCGGCGCTCATGCGTGAGATAGAGACATGAAACTTGCGATCGGGGATACCGAACTTCTTGAGCGTCTCCACCAGCTTGTACAGGCGACGACCGGTTGAGTTATCAGGTACCCCCCAAAGCGCCTTCTCGGGCGGGTTGGATACCAGCCGGGCCGCCTGGGCGTCGATCAGTTCGTAGTGATACGCAAGACCTGCCGCAGCGAATTTGTCCTCGAACTCGGCGTGGAAGATATCCTCGATCTGCGTGCGCATGACCCCGTCATATCCTGGTATCACGGTATCTTTGAGGCCGATATACGCTTGCCGTTGCTCATCCAGCGCACGCTGGAAAAATTGCCTGGCCCACGCACCCACAGCGGCATAGTCGTTAGTTGCCAGCATGTACGGGTCACCGAGATTGAGTCGCCTGCGATGCAGCTCTATCGGGTCGCCGCTGCTACCCACGAACAGTATCTTGGCAATACCCGTTGAGTTCGACAGTGTGTTGTAGCTGCTCTTGTTGCCGCCTTGTTCCATCGTATCCACTTCGATGTCACGGCCTATCCACTGGGGTGGGGTGTTCTTGATATTGCGAAACTGTATATCCTCGCGCGTGATATTGCCGCCAATACCCTTGCGGATCGCGCCATTGGGTGACTTGGTGGCGAGTTTATCCAGCGCGGCCTCATCGATATCCGGATGCTTGGCCAGCATCTCATCCAGCTGATCACGATTAACCGTCATCCCTGCATTCTTGATGCCAACACCGTGGATCTTCAGCGCGTCTATCGCTTCGCGCACCACGTCTCCATTCGTCAGCAGACGTTTCTCGGCAGACAGATCGATCTCGACCAACGGAATATCCAATCGGCTGGTAACAAACTGTTCCAGCATGTGTTCAAAGGCGACCTGCGCCATCTCGTCGCCGTGCAGTACCACCAGGGGTGCGCTGACTTGTATCTTACTGTTCATTGTGACCTCACTTTTCTGGCGAAGGAGTATACCTTATGGCGAGCAAGGCTTGGAGGCTTTGCAGGCGGGTAAGGCGCTCCGGGAAAAGCGATGCTATCCTCACGGTCTTTGTCATCAGGTAGAGGAAATACAATGTTGGAACATCTGTTTTCGATGGAAGGTAAGATTTGCGTGGTTACGGGCGGTTCTCGCGGTCTGGGCTACTTTATGGCCAAAGGCTTTCTGGATGCTGGCGCTGCCCGTGTCTATATTACTGCGCGCAAGGCCGAACAATGCATAGAGGCCGCAAAAGAGCTGTCCCAGGTGGGCGAGGGCGAATGTATCGCCCTGCCGGGCAACATCAGTTCCATGGACGAAATTCATGCACTGGTGGCAGCACTGAAAGAGCACGAATCTTCCATAGATGTACTGGTCAACAATGCCGGCGTTGGCTGGCTGGCCCCACTGGAGGACTTCCCCGAAGCCGGGTGGGACAAGGTGATGGACCTGAATGTAAAAACACCATTCTTCCTCACCCGCGAGTTGGCGCCCTTGCTCAGTGCTGGAGCCAGTCACGAGAACACGGCGAGTGTCATTAACATCGGTTCTATTGCCGGTATTGCAGCTGCTACGGATACCTTCAGCTACGCACCCAGCAAGGCGGCGATTCATCAGGTTACGCGCAATCTGGCAGTGGCGTTGGCAGACCAGCATATCCGCGTCAATGCAATCGCGCCGGGGCGTTTCTTTACCAAGATGACCGAGTACGCAAGTCAGGATACTGCCCAGTATGAGGCGGAGATTGCGTTTATTCCGATGCATCGCTGGGGAGAAGAGAACGATATCAGCGGTGTGGCAATAATGCTGGCCAGTGCGGCGGGCGCCTTTATCACCGGTCAGATCATTCCGATTGATGGTGGTACCACCCTGGTGCGATAACACGATCGCATTCAGGCATGCACCGAAAAATGTAGGAGCAGCAACATGACACAGAGAGTCCAGCAGAAGATCAACTCAGGGTTTCACGCCAAGTCTGAGCCATCTCAGGTATTGTCTGGCGTTGAGCTAGCGGGCAAGGTTGCCGTGGTTACCGGGGGGTATTCCGGCATCGGCTTGGAGACCACCCGAGCGCTGCTGGACTGCGGGGCCAAAGTGTATGTGCCCGTGCGAACACCGGCCAAAGCCAGCGAAAACCTGGCTGGCCTGTCTGGTGATCTGGTGGTCGATGCCATGGACCTGGGTGACCTGGCAAGTGTGAAAGCCTATGCCGCATCGGTAGCAGAGCGCGAGCCGCAACTGGATTTGCTGATCAATAACGCCGGCATCATGGCTTGTCCGGAGACGCGCATTGGCCCGCAGTGGGAGTCGCAGTTTGCGGTGAACCATCTGGGTCACTTTGTATTGACCAATGGGCTGCTGTCTAGCCTGCTGGCAGCCAATGGAGCGCGTGTTGTCTGTTTGTCTTCTATTGCACATCGTATGTCAGACATTCGCTGGGACGACATCCATTTCACCAAGGAACCGTATGAGAAGTGGGCGGCTTACGGTCAGGCCAAGACAGCCAATGCCTTGTTTGCGCTGGCGCTGGATATGAAATTCAGTGACCAGGGGCTACGGGCATTTTCCGTGCATCCAGGTGGGATCATGACTCCGCTGCAGCGGCATCTGCCACAGGAAGAAATGCAGGCACTTGGCTGGCTGGATGAGAATGGCGAGATATCCGAGCGAGTAAAAGCGATGTTCAAGTCGCCAACACAGGGCTGCACTACCAGTCTTTGGGCGGCTACAAGCGCAGCACTGGGTGACGCTGGAGGCCTGTATTGCGAAGACTGCGATGTAGCAGATCCGGCCACTGACGACTCACCCCGTTACCGCGATGTGTCGGCTCATGCTGTGAATGAAGAAAGTGCGCAGCGACTGTGGCAGGTCACAGAGACCATGCTGGCCTAATGATTGAGAGATGATTCTTAGTGCTCTCGAGTGAGGCGCTATCTCCGGGAAGAAATTACGGAAGAGGAAAAGACGTTGTTTAAAGCAGTAAATTCCCAATTGATTTCAGATATCGATGTCACCCTGTATCAGGGCAAAAGCTCTGAACATTATTCTGGTGTATTTCTTGTAGCTGCCTTGCTTATCTATGTGTCCAAAGGTGACGGGGCTATTTCATCGCAGGAGAGCGATGAAATGCTCGCGACTATGACAACGCATCTGTCTATATCCAACGCAGAGGCGCTTGAGAATTTACGGAAGGCGATCATGGTATTGCCGGATGACCGTCACGCTGCCGCCAAGCTGCGTTCGATTGCGCACGAGCTAAGCCTGTCTGAACGTCGGCAGCTTCTGCAGCTGATGTTCAACATCGCAGGTGTAGACGGCGATCATCACACGGGAGAACTTGTCAGTATCAACATGGCCGCCAAGGTGCTCGGGCTTTCTAAGTCAGAGGTCAGTTTGGCGAGACAGGCCTCCGGCAAACCTGTACCAGTGTCGTAGTGCCTCGGTCGCTAAACTTCAATACCCTGACTGAGCAAATATTGCTTGAGGGGGTTGAGCGCCTCTTCGTAGTTCTGCCAGCGCCCCTTGGCTTTTTGATATAACGGTTGCCTGACCTGCCAGACGCTGGCCGTTCGAACCCGGTTGTCTGCTTTATAGTATTGCAGGCAGTTGTCATCCCATTTCAGACCGAGAAAATGCAGCAGTGGCTCCAGTGTTTCCCGCGGAGCCGCGGTTAACGACTGGTAGTTCAGGTCATAAACATTTTCGGGCGCTACATCGCGCCAGAAATTCATAAAGTCGATGTATTGCGCGTAGTAATGCCCTATGTCCAGCAGGCGCGTGTGATAGGCCATAGAGCCTGAAAATTGATGGAAGAACAGAGACAGGCAGTTGTCCAGCGGGTGTCTGCTGGTATTGATAAAGCGCGCATTGGGAAACAGCGCGCGAATGAGGCCAAGATATTGCCAGTTGTCCGGCCGTTTGTCAGTGACGTAGTTCGCGCTGGGAAAGTTGCTCTTCAGGTAGTCGAGATAGCCCTCGCCAATGGTGTGTAGCTTCTGAGCGCTCAAAGGCTGTGTGGCATCTGCTGGGAGCGATTGATTGAAGTAGATCAGTTCGCCGCCGGCGGTGACCTGCGCATGTGAGGCCAGCATCTGCTCCAGCAAGGTGGAGCCGGATCGGAACATGCCGCAGATAAAGACCAGGGGATCGTCGGATACTGGCTCAACTGCCTGTAGAAAGCCAGACAGGTGCATTTGCTTGTATGCTGCCAGCTGTGTTTCTTGCCTGACTGCGTCGTAGGCGCCGATGATCTGTCTGCACTGTTCGTTGCCCTGATAAAACTGTTCGAAAGCCTGCGGGTATTGCCCGGTATCATCCAGCACCTTGCCCAGGGAAAAGTGCAGGGCGGTGCGTGCGTGTATGTCGGTATCGGGGTTGCTGGCAATCGCGTTCTGCATTTTTACAATGATTGGATCGTGTGGATCTTCAAAGCGGCTGCCATTGGCAAGATGCGTAAGGGAGTCGGTATGGCCCGGGTCGAGCTCAAGAATGCGCTCGAACAGTGATCGCGCATCGTCCCAGTCGCCCAGTTCCTCCATAACAACGCCCAGGTTGTACAGCGCCGGAATATAGTCAGGCGCAAGCTCTAACGCGCGCCGCAGTGACTTTTGCGCTTCCTGGTGCCGGTGAAGATCAGATAGCACCACACTGATATTGGTCAGCACGTCCTCGGGCTGGCTTATACCCAGTTGCAGCGCCTGAGAGTACTGCCCGAGAGCGGCCTCCAATTGCCCCGCTCGTTTGAGCAGCGCGGCGAAGTTGTATCGACTGTTGGCGTGTGTCGGATGTTGGTCGATCAGGTGTTGGCTACAGGCGATTGCCTCATCGTACCTGCCTGCGTTCTCCAGTAGCGCAGCCAGTCTGTCTACGTAGGCGATACTCGCTGGTGCAAGTTCGACCAGCTTCTGGGTGTAATGAATCGCCTCTTCCAATCGCCGGGTGCGGGTGCAGATGACAGACAGCAGTTCAAGCGCCTGGTTGTTGCGAGGGTCGATACTTACAGCGCGAACGAGAAGGGCTTCTGCACCAACAAGATCCCCCGATTGATAAAGCTGTTGCGCGCGCTGCAGCTCGGCACTCATGCTGGCTGGCCGTGACAGTGTTTGTAGCGCTTGCCCGACTGACATGGACACAGTTGGTTGCGCCCGACGTTCTCCCAGTCGGAAGCCTTACTGTTGTTGTCTGTACCCGCAGCGCAGTCACCGAGTTGTTGTGAGTTTTCCCGATCTTCCGGGCGCACGGTTTTGGATGGAATCCAGTCGATGATCAGGTGAATCCGATCCTCGTTGCCGCCGTTATGGACCGCATGTGTTGTGGCGTTATTTATCTCCCACATTTCACCTTGTCGCATCACCTTGTCTTCGCCCCCGATTGTGAACACCGCGTTCTCGTTGGTGACCAACGGAATGTGATGACGGTTGCACTTGACCAGTGAGTACACATGGTCGGCGTGCGTTAGTATGCGACCACCGGCTCGGAGCTTGGCGATAAGGATGCGACCAATAAAACCGTCTCCAGCATAACGCTCACTGATCAATTTCAGAATTGGCGCGAGCGCGCTGGCAAATTTTTCATACAGGGGGTGATAGGTGGGGTCGAAGTGTCGGTAGTCGGCGTCGTGAACCAGTAGCAGCGACGAGGTGTCCTGGTGTACCTCGTAGCGCGCTTCGCGGCCAGACTGGGTCCAGATATCTGCGTCAAGGGTATTCAATACATCCAGAATCGGCGTAATGTCGATGTCTTCATGCAGGCATAAATAGTTAACGGGCTCGCCACCCATTTTGACAAAGTCATCGGTGGCTTCGTCGAAGCGGCGTCGGTTGAGAGGCACAACCGGTGTTTGCTCGAGTGGGGCGTCAAACGTGTAGTCATAGCGTGCAATGATGTCGGCGTCGCGGTCGGCAACCAGGTCGCGTAGCACATCATCGTAGTAGCGAGAGTAGTGAGAGTGGCGCGAAGTATTTCTGGGCGGCGTCTCCGCGAAACCCTGTCGCACCGATTCAAGCTCCTCTTCCCCTAAGCCGCACTTCTGTAGCAGAATCGGGAAGTCGCCTTCCAGGTTCTCGAAGCGGCCAATATGGGTTGAGGATCGATCCAGATTCCCATGCATACGGTTGAACAACCAGGTGAAATAGCCTTTACCCGACTCGCCAAG
>CALINF010000211.1 GCA_938045215.1 uncultured Halieaceae bacterium
GGCTTGCCTGTAGCACAGGCCTCGGACAACATCGCAATACTGTCGCCTGTCACTATCAGACGATCTGCCCAGGCCAGCATGCCCACATAGGGGTTGTCGGCAGCACCCGGGCCCCAGCGGAAAAAATAATTGGGAACATCAATGCCTGCGTTCAGAGCATCTGCTGCGCTGGCACTCGTACGCGCACTGGTGGTAACCAGTAAAGCGCCTCCCTCTTGCCGGGCAATCAACGAAGCTTGTGCTGCCAATCGAGTCGCCGCCTTGGGGCCAAAGGTAAAGGGACCGCTGTCACCACCCGCGATGACGGCAATAAGCGGCCGGGGCAAATCGGCAAATGCACCTGCCCACTCCTCACGCGCCCGCGCCAGAAGCTCGGGAGACAGGCCGTGCAGGGTCAGCATGTTGCTAACAACATTGGGCTTGGCGGGTACCCGATACTGAGGCGTGGTGATCACTAGGTCAAAGGAGTCAAGGCGTGCCCAGGGGCGCCCGACGTGCACATAGCGGGTATGTCCACCAGACTGTTCACGTATCCATCGACAGACAGGTTCGTTGCGCACGCCGCAGGAGACCACGAGATCAGGCCAGGGCGGGCGCAATTTCTGCGCCGAATCGGCAGTAACTCCGCGCAGCGTTGTTTGACCCAATACGTGGGGCAACGTAACGAAGGTACGGTAGTTCAGGGTTTTGACTTCACAGGGCCAGCCGAGTGCATCGACAAGCGAACGCACCTGGCCGCGCTCGCCAGAGCGGTAGGCGTCGATCAGCCAAACCACTGGCATTCGCATTGCTCCATGGGTATAGTCCCTGCTTTTAAAATCGGCGTCTTACGTAGAGGCGCAAGGGTAACAATGGAATGGTTGATTACCAAGAATACCTTGCCTTTATTTATTCAGCTTTGGAATCGCTGAACAAAAAACAGGTAACGTTGTCTGAAGACACCGAGCTGGTTGGAGACATCGGGCTGAGCTCTCTGGAGGTCATGGAATTTATCGAAAAGATTGAAGATCACTTCGACATTTCCATCCCACTGAATATCCTGCCTGATGTAAGCACCATTGGTGAGCTGGCGAAAAAAATCCATCAGCTGAATCTGTAAAACACCACTCTATACACGCTACGGCGGGGACTCTCGACTCCATGCTTTTTGACAAATTTCAGGCAATGGCAGACTTTCGCGCAGAGCTCGCTGAGCAAGGCGTAGCACCGTTCGGCGCTGTCACAGAAGAAATACTCTCTGCCACTGAAGGCATTGTGCAGGGGCGCAAAGTTATACTGGCCGGCACAAACAATTATCTCGGCCTGTCATACGATTCCCGCTGCATAGCCAAAGCACAGGAAGCCGCACAGCGCTGGGGCACTGGTACTACTGGCTCCAGAGTAGCCAATGGTTCGTTTGAGGGGCATCAGGCCCTGGAGGACGAAATCGCCGAATTCTATGGCGTCGACCATGCTATTGCGTTCTCAACTGGCTATGCCGCAACCATGGGCATGTGCGCCACACTTGCGGGACCGGGCGATGTCATACTGTTGGACGCCGACAGCCATTCCAGCATCTATTCTGGAGTCAAGCTCAGCGGTGCTGACATTATCCGCTTCAAGCACAGCAACCCTGATGATCTGGCCAAACGTCTTCGCCGACTGGGTGATCGGGCAGGACAGGCACTCATCATAGCCGAAGGCATCTACTCCATGCTCGGTGACGTGGCGCCGTTGCAGGAAATCGCGGCTATCAAGCGCGAATATGGCAGCTATCTGCTGGTAGACGAAGCGCATTCCATGGGCGTTCTGGGCGAAAGTGGCCGAGGGGCGGCCCAGGCCGCGGGCGTAGAGAGCGATGTAGACTTCACCGCTGGCACCTTCAGCAAGAGCCTGGGTTCTGTCGGCGGATTCTGCGTCAGCCCACACGCCGAGCTGGAACACATCCGCTTCTGTATTAACGCCTACATTTTTACCGCGTCTTCATCGCCATCGGTTATCGCCTCTACGCGAGAAGCATTGCGTATCATCAGTAGCGAACCAGAGCGTCGAGAACAACTTTGGCGCAACTCGCATCAGCTCTATGATGGTCTGAAGTCTCTGGGCCTGAAGGTGGGTCCAAGTGCCAGCCCGGTGGTGGCGGTAGAGTTCGAAGATCATGCAAATACTATAGCCTGTTGGCAGGGACTCATGGACCAGGGTGTTTATGTCAATCTGGTTGTGCCTCCAGCGTCTCCTTCGACCAATTTCCTCCTGCGCAATAGCGTAAGCGCCGCTCACTCACCGCAACAAATCGATGAAATTATAGCGGCCTACGCCTCTCTCAAAGACCGTGGTTTGCTCACGTCGGCGGAACACGGCGAGGGCTGAGTGCCCTGCTGACAGCGCCAATGCAGCGACAGTTTGCCCAGATTTCTGATCTCCATCTGAGCTCTCTTGTGGGAGTGGATTGGCGCGATTTTCTCAACAAACGCGCACTGGGCTATCTGTCCTGGAAACGAAAAAGGCAGTTTGAACACCAAACGCAGGTGCTGGATGCGCTGCGAGACGACCTGCAGGAGCGCCACCTGGATCAGCTACTGGTGTCTGGCGACCTGACCCACGTTGGCCTGCCGCACGAGTTCGAACAGGCACGGCAGTGGCTGGAACGACTGGGAAACCCAGAGAACATTGCATTGGTACCCGGCAATCACGATGCATACGTGCGCAGTGAATGGCAGCAAACCTTCGCATTGTGGCAGGCATACATGACCTCCGACAACGAAAAGCCCGGGGCAGTCGATTTTTCTGGGTTCCCGTCAGTGCGAGTGCGCAACGGCATCGCTTTCATTGGCCTCTCAACCGCCTGTCCAAAGCCACCATTGATGGCCACAGGGACTGTGGGGCGAGCCCAGTTAGCAAAGCTGCCGGAACTACTCGCCAGAGCTGGGCGCGATGGCCTGTTCAGGGTGGTCTATCTGCACCATTCACCGGTGGTTGGCGAAGAGAAATGGCGCAAACGCCTCACCGATGCTGGTGAGGTGGCAGGCATTATTGCCCACCATGGCGCCGAGCTGATTCTGCATGGCCATGGACATCGGGCGCTCCACTCTCAACTGACTACAGAGCAGGGATCGATACCGGTCATTGCGGTGCCATCGGCGTCAGCTATGGGCCTGGGCCACGGTGATGTCGCCGCATACAACTGCTACCGCGTAGAGCCTTCGGAGGGGGAGTGGTTGCTTGAAATTGAAACCCGCCGCTTCCAGCAAGATGCTGGGCGTTTTGTGGCAAGTCCGCCCCAGCAGCTGGCGGTCAGGCGGTGGTCTAGCTAACTCAATTGCCTTCGATATCCTCGAGATCTTCAGCCGCCGCCTTCTCTACAGCGCCTCTAACCAGTACCAGGTCGGCAATCGAATCCACGTCGATAGCGGCGTTGGGGTAAGGCAGAATCACAGCGCGAATACGAAGGCCCAACCGCTTGCCGAGCTTGGCCAACGCCTCCTCCAGCGACAGAAGACCCAGCCGGTAGCGGATCACTGCCCACCAGCCCAGTAAACTGATCACGACAAGAGGCTTTTTGCGCTGTCGCTCGATTTTGCGCCAAAACCTGGCCGCACGCCGACCTTCTGGCGTAAGAAACGCAAACAGGTTACAGCCGCAAAAGTCACCGTCGCTGAAGTGCAGGACTGTTTTTTTGATGCCCGGGTAGGCTTCTGTCACCAGCGCATGGGGTGCCAACCCTACGGCTACATCGACATCATCAGCCAGACTCTGGCGACCAAATGCATCTACCATTTCCTGGGTTAACAACGGATGATCAGCAGTGGTAACGAGAATTGGTTCATCGGGAGGAATCGCCTGCATAACGCTAAAGGCGCTGGTTGAAGGGCTGGCAGATGGCTCCAGCCAACCCACTTCGCCAGAATCGATCCATTGCGTCAAGACCTCATCTTTAGCCGTTTCACTGGCTTCAGGGCCAGACAGGGTGATGCTGTTGACCAACTGCGCGGCGCGCAGAGCGTTCAGTACCCGCCGCACCATTGGCAGGCCATCGATATCAATCATTGCTTTGCAGTCGCCGTCCGATGCCTCGATCAGGGCGTCGGCCTTGGTGCGATCGCCTGCGAGAACAATAACGCTCAACTTTTGCTGGATTTCCGTAATCAGTTGCATGATGAGTTTACAGTGGTTCCCTACAGTAATTTTTCATAGAGGCGATAGCGCTTGTAGGCCTTACCGCCGATTGTTTCAATGATATTGCGCATGCCGGCGTTGCTCTCGAGTATCCAGCCCATCTCGACATTCTCAACACCGCGTGCGTGCAGCGCTTTGCGCACTCCGTCAATCACCAGGAATGCCAGCGTGGGACCCAGGCGGGAGTGCTGATGCTCCTGACGTACTCCCATCAGGGGAATTCGTGCTGTTCGGGGATGCCGTACTTTCAGCCGCCACAGTAGTTTCAACCAGCCAAAGGGTAACAGCTTTCCTTTCAGGTCGCGGGTCGCCTCGTTGATATTGGGCAGTGCCACAATAAACGCTACCGGCTCTCCATCAAGTTCAGCGATCTGGATATACTCATCCGGCATCAGCTTGATCAATGTGTTGACGGTATCTTCCCACTCTGCTGCTGCCAGCGGCACAAATCCCCAGTTGTTTTGCCAGGCATCGTTGAAGATATCGCGCATTATTTCGGCATCACGCAGCAGATCCTTGCGCGATGCACAGCGGACTACTACCCGCTCAGACACGCGTTGCGCGAGCTTGGTCATAACACGCGGCGCTTCGAAATCCGGGCGCACGTGATAGGCCAGCAAATCCTGTACGGGCTTATATCCCTGCGCCTCGACGGCGCTACCGTAGTAGGGGCGTGCATGGCCCATGAGAACAAATGGCGGTGTCGAAAACCCATCCACCAGCAGCCCTACCTCTTCATTAATATGCAGGTTGAAGGGCCCTCTGATGCACTGCATCCCCTCGCTGCGCAACCAATCTTCCGCGGCGCCAAATAACGCTGAGAAAACGGCGGGATCGTCGTCTGCCTCCAGCATGCCGAAGTATCCGGCCCCATCGGCATGCTGTTGCAGATGCATTTCATCAATTTGAGCGGTGATTCGCCCTACCGGCCGGCCATCTTTGAAGGCGACCCAACCGCGCCACCTGGCATGCTGGAAGAAGTGATTATGCGGAGAGAAACGCTGGCGCTGCTCAAAATCCAACGGGGCAACCCAGGCTGGATCTGATGAGTACAGGCGATGTGGCAGAGCCAGGAAGTCACGCAATTGCTTACGCTCTGATACCACCTCCAGGCGAATTGTAGACAACCTGCTATCGCTCACAACAGACTCGCCCCATGATCGTCTCCGGTCCCTCGGTCCCTGCCTGAGCCAGAGCTGTAACTTGGACTGAAACGCCCTCTATCTCCCCGATGAAGTTATTCATAAGCAAACGCCGATTGGATTATGTGGCCTCAACCTGTGATCCCCTGCCGATATCCCCGTTGTCTGGGGCTAACACCGTGCTGGATCAGCAGCGAGCGTCTTTAACGGGCATGATTAGAATTTTGTTTGGCAAACGCCCTGCAACGCATCTGATCACAGATCCTGCAAGTCATCAAGGGAGCTGTCACAAACCGGCACAACCGCCCTCCCAGTGTGGGAATCCAGCACTACGCTAGCGCGCCGACACTACCGCAGAACCAGATATAGGAAACCTGATTTTCTTTGTTCACTGCCATGCTGGTTGCGACCTGCGCGTGACGCACCGGGAGTCAAACCGGGGCTTTGAGGGCTCGCCAAAGTGGTATTTTTCCATATCAGTCGTCTGGCTCGAAATGTTAGTCTTCGCAAAGTGGAAATAAGTGCTGGGTCGCGTAAATTTGCGCACACTACACACCGCCACGTTGAACAAGAATACCCCTGCCAATCACTTAGAGATGAGGACAGGGTTCTGACATCTATCGCCGTATCTTCGAGACGCTAGTTTACGTCGGAGATCTTTTTAGTCTGGTCCATAGCACCTGACCAGCAGAACTAGAGGGACACCCATTGACACAAGCCATCGTGAACGCCACCCCTTCCCTCCATCAACTGCCATTTCGCCCTGCCGACTTTTCGACCCTGACAGAAGCGCTCGACTACGCTGCCCAGGGAGAGACCGGCTGCAATTTCTATTCGGGTCGCGGCGCCTTGTATGCCAGCGTGACGTACTCACAACTGCGCATCCAGGCTCTTGAACTCGCTGGCAAACTGCTCGGAATGGGCCTCGAAAGAGGAGATCGCGTGGCGCTGGTTGCTGAAACCAATCCGGATTTTGTGCGTTTTTTCTATGCCTGCCAATACGCAGGGCTATTACCTGTCGCTTTACCAGCATCCGTCAAGATGGGAGCACACAGCACCTACGTAGCACAGCTTCGCTGCCTGCTTGAGGCCAGCAACGCAACCATCGGCGTTGCCTCCGAAGGCTATCTGCCCTTTCTGCAGGAAGCCAGTAAAGATATGAACATGCGGATGGTGGAAGAACCTTCCGTGTTCGATGCTTTACCGCCCAGCGACCTGCAACTACCCACGATCCAGCCCGAAGACATTGCCTATATTCAATACACCTCTGGCAGCACTCGCTTCCCGCGAGGCGTTGTTATCAAGCACCACACCGCTATGGCCAACTTGAGCGGTATTGCGGTTGAGGGACTGGCTATTAGCTCCGCTGACCGCCTGATGTCATGGCTGCCTTTCTACCACGACATGGGTCTGGTCGGCTTTGTACTAACGCCTGTGGCAACCCAGCTATCGGTGGACTACCTCGATACTCGCGAATTTGCCATGCGCCCGCGGCAATGGCTATCGCTAATGACGAAAACCAAGGCCACGATCTCGTTCGCACCGTCCTTTGGATACGACCTGTGCGCACGTCGTGTTGCGTCTACAAAGCTTGACGATTATGACCTCAGTAACTGGCGCGTAGCCGGTATTGGCGCTGAAATGATACGCCCACAAACACTGGAGCATTTTGCAGATGTGCTGGCGCCCTGCGGTTTCGATTCACGCGCATTCACCGCCTGCTATGGCATGGCAGAATGCACGCTTGGGGTCAGCTTCTCGCCTCTACAATCCGGTTTTACCTCACACTACATCAACAGCGACCATCTGGCCGATCATCACGAAGCTGTACTACTGGGCGATGACGATACACAAGGGCGCGGACGACATTTTGTCAATTGCGGCGTTCCGCTGCCCAGCTTTGAAGTTGAGATTCGTGACAACGGCGAAGTACTGGACGATATGCGCAGTGGCGTCATTTTTCTGCGCGGCCCAAGTGTT
>CALINF010000212.1 GCA_938045215.1 uncultured Halieaceae bacterium
CTTTGCATTCTCACTGAGCCTGCTCGGTACCTTTCTGGTGCGCTCGGGTGTTCTCACCTCGGTTCACGCCTTTGCGACAGATCCCGAGCGCGGTCTGTTTATTCTCATTTTTCTGGCGATTGTCGTCGGTGGCTCACTAACGCTGTACGCGATAAAAGCGCCATCGGTCGGTAGTCGCGTCTCCTTCAACTGGATCTCCAGGGAGTCTTTGCTGCTGACGAATAATGTTGTGTTTCTCGCTGCTACCCTGACAGTGCTGTTTGGAACCCTGTTCCCGCTGATTATGGATGCGCTGGGGCAGGGCAAGTACTCCGTGGGTCCACCCTATTTTAACCTCGTGTTCGTGCCCCTGATGGCGGTGTTGATGCCCTTCATGGGGCTGGGACCTGTCTCGCGCTGGAAGAAAGATGACACCAAGCGCTGGCGCGCAGAACTCTTGCTGCCAGCGATAGTGGCAGTAGTCTGCGGCATTACTCTGCCGTACTTTACTGCCGATGAATATAACGTCTGGGTGGCCCTGGCGCTGGTGTTGGCATTTTGGCTTTTGTTTGGCATGTTGCGCGATTTGGTGTTTCGCACGGCAAACGCTGCATCGCAGCTGCAGGGGCTGAAAAGACTGACACCCAGTTACTGGGGAATGTTCATTGCGCACCTTGGGTTTGCAGCAACTGTCATCGGTGTTGTCGTTACCAGCCAATACAGTGTTGAGCACGATCTCAAAATGTCTCCTGGTGATACCGATGTCGTCGCCGGTTACAGCTTTACTTTTAACGAGGTGGTGCCATTTCGCGGTCCGAACTTTGTCGCAGATGAAGCCCGCTTTACGGTTCACCACCAGGGTGAAGAGATCGCCAGGCTTGCGCCACAAAAGCGTCGCTACCTTGCCAGTGGAAGTATCATGACAGAGGCGGCAATCGATGACGGCCTCTGGCGCGATCTGTTTGTCGCCATGGGTGAACCAGTCGGTGAAGAGGGTGCATGGGCGATACGACTGCACTACAAACCCATGGTGCGATGGATGTGGCTGGGGGCCGTGTTCATGGGGTTGGGAGCCTTCGTGACCGTGGCAGATAAACGCTATCGCCGGACGCGCAGTCGTGTGTCGGCGCCCACCGAGCAGGAGGATGTCCATGGCGCCAAGGCTTAAGCTGTTTGCGCCGCTCCTGATCTTTGCGCTGTTAGCGCTTTTGTTGTTCAGGGGCTTATCACTCGATCCGCGTGAAATGCCCTCAGCACTCATTGATAAGCCGCTACCTGAGTTTGAGTTATTCAGCCTGGGCGGGCAGCGTACGCTAACGCGCGAGGATGTGACCGGACAGGTAAGCCTGTTCAATGTGTGGGCCACCTGGTGTGTCTCCTGTCGGGTCGAGCATCCCTATTTGCAACAGCTGGCCGATGCCGGAGTGCCCATCGTTGGAGTGAACTACAAGGACGAGGACGCAGCAGCGCTGCAATGGCTGCAGGATCTGGGCAACCCGTACACGGTAAATATTGCCGACAGGGACGGTACGCTGGGTTTGGACCTTGGGGTCTATGGCGCACCTGAAACATACGTTGTAGATGCCGACGGGGTAATTCGGTACCGCCACGTGGGTGTAGTAGATGAACGTGTCTGGCGGTCCATACTTGAACCCATCGTTCTGGAACTGACCGCCTCCGAGGTAAACTGATGATTCGATTGTGTACAGTAGTGATGGCTGTTTGGAGCGCGCTTGCAGTGTTGTCCGCTCACGCGGTTATAGAAACCTATGAGTTTTCATCGCCTGAGCTGCAGGAGCGTTATCAGAGTCTGAGTGCAGAATTGCGCTGCCCCAAGTGTCAAAACCAGAATATTGCAGACTCCAATGCCCCCATAGCACAGGATCTTCGCAGATTGCTTTACGAGCAACTGGAGAAGGGTTCGTCAGATCAGGAAATATTGGACTATATGGTTGCCCGCTACGGCGAGTTTGTGCGCTATCGACCCAGTTTTGACTCTGCCACTGCGGCGCTTTGGCTGGCACCAATTGTCCTGCTGTTGGGTGGGTTTGGCCTGCTCATCCTCACTGTCCGTCGTCGCAGTGGCGCGGTGGCGCTGGATTCACTCAGCGCGTCTGAGAAGGATCAGTTGCGCAGTCTTGTTGATGCAGCGGAGAAAGAGGTTTGATCACATTTGTTATTGCCTGTGCAGGCCTAGTTCTGTTCAGCGGTTTGTTCTATCTGTTTCCCCGACGCAGCCGCTTCGTTGCGCAGCAGGATATGGAGGAGGCTAATCGCGAGTGGTACAGACTGCGCAAGGCCGAGCTCGAGGCCTCCAGCGATACTGAGCTGGAAGACGATATCCAGTTACGCTTGCTTGAAGATGCACAGCAGTCGCAGCGAGAAGCGCCGCCGCCTGCGTCCCAGTCTTTCCCAGTGTGGATGCTGTTGCCGGTGATTGCCATTATGGCAAGTGGCTTGTACTACCACCTGGGTGCTGCTGCCGATGTGCAAATCAACCAGCAGCTGCAGACCGTTGATGCTGATAGTGATCCCGCAGATATGCAGGCTTTGATTGAGGCCGTGCAGCAACGCTCGGCGCAGCGACCGGGGAATCTGCACTACGTGGCGCTACTGGGTCGTTACTATATGGGTCAGGGTGACTATTCTAGTGCGGCTGACACCTATACCTCGCTAGCACAGCAGGCGCCGGAAGACTCGCAGGCGCTGGCATATGCAGCACAGGCCGAGTTTCTGGCGGCTGACCGACAGTTGAGTGATAGCGCACGCATACTGGCAGAGCGTGCCCTGGCGATTGACCCACATCAGCGAACGGCATTGGGGTTGCTGGGAATGGCGTCTTTTGAGCAGGGCCAATACCGCGCGGCCATAGAGTACTGGGAGCGCTTGCTGGCCATGGAAGTTCCGGGCTCGCAGAGCGCCACCATGATTGCCGGCGTTATCGAACGGGCACGCGCCAGTCTTGGCGAAGTTGCTCAGCCTTCATCGCCGTCGCGCTCGCCGGGTTTGCCACCCGCTGAGTTGTCTGGCGCCAGCGTCGGCGTGACCGTCAGTATCAGCATGCCCCAGGGCGCCAGCTTTACCGCTGCCGATACAGTATTTGTGCTGGCACGTAACGCGGCTTCTGACAGCCGTATGCCCATTGCGGTCCAGCGACTGTCGGCGGGACAGCTGCCTCTGACGCTGCGTCTTGATGATTCGAATTCAATGGCGGGGCAGAAACTATCTGAGGCCGATGAAGTGCTGGTGATTGTGCAGGTCTCCCCGGACGGACGCCCTGGCGAGGCTGGTGCGACCTTCCTGGGTCAAGCCGGTCCACTGGTGCCCGGCAACAGTGAAACTGCGGTGGAAATTCAGCTCTCTGCCAATTCTGGCTAATTTTTTTTGCAATCTTTGCTTCAACCATAGTGTTATCGAATTAAACTCGATACACTACATCTTGTGGTCCGGAACCGGGCAAAAGTACTAAAAATCCGGTATAAGCTTATAAATAACAACACCTTACAGCTGAAACATAAAGTGATATGCGATTAAAGTCGATAAAGCTGGCTGGGTTCAAATCATTCGTTGATCCGACCAGCGTCAGTTTCCCGAGCAATATGTGCGCAGTGGTAGGGCCAAATGGCTGTGGAAAATCCAATGTAATTGACGCCGTGCGGTGGGTTATGGGCGAGAGCTCAGCGAAAAACCTGCGTGGTGAATCGATGGCGGACGTGATCTTTAACGGGTCCGTCAATCGCCAGCCCGTCGGGCAGGCATCTATCGAGCTGGTATTTGACAATACCGACGGCAAAGTGGGTGGCGAATACGCCAGCTATGCCGAAATCTCTATCAAGCGCCAGGTCACGCGCGAAGGACAGTCCGAATACTTTCTGAACGGTACCAAGTGCCGGCGTCGTGATATCACCGATATATTCTTGGGTACCGGTCTGGGTCCACGCAGCTACGCCATTATTGAACAGGGCATGATCTCCCGCCTGATCGAATCCAAGCCAGAAGAGCTGCGCATCTTCATCGAAGAGGCCGCAGGTATTTCCAAGTACAAGGAGCGACGCAAGGAAACTGAAAGCCGCATGCGCCGTACGCTGGAGAATCTCGAGCGACTCACCGATCTACGCGACGAAATGGAGCGCCAGTTGCAAAATCTGCAGCGGCAGGCGGCGGCGGCTGAGAAGTACAGTGAGTTCAAGGAAGAGGAGCGAACGCTTAAGGCGCAGCTGCAGAGCTTGCAGTGGCAGGACCTCGACCTGCGCATAGCCACGGCTAATCAGTCGATTGGTGAGCTGGAGGTTAAGCTCGAGTCTGTTCATGCAGAGCATCAGCAGGTGGATACCGCGATCGAGCAGTATCGGGTTGAGCATACCGACAGCACTGACGCTTTTAATAAGGTGCAGGGTAATTATTACGCGCTGGGCTCTGAGGTGGCGCGTATAGAACAGACCATCAAGCATCAGCAGGAACGCGGTCGTCAGCTGGTAGAAGACCTCGAACGTACACGTGAAAATCTGCAGGAATCAGAACAGCATCTGGGAGAGGATCGAAGCAAGCGCGATGCCTGGGAGCAAGAGCTGGCAACGCTTGCGCCGGAAGTCGGTGTACTGCTTGAAGTAGAAGCTGCGTCGTCAGAGGCGTTGCTGGCTGCTGAAGAGTCAATGCACGACTGGCAGCAGCAGTGGGATGCATTTAACGCTACTGCGGCACAGCCGCGACAGCAGGCCGAGGTTCAACAGTCTCGCATACAGCACCTGGAGCAGGCGCAGAAGCGTTTGCAAGGGCGTGTGACAGCGCTAGAGGAAGAAAAGCGTAGTTTGGCAGCAGGGCCTGCTGATGATGAAATCGCAGAGCTTGGTGAGCAGTTGGCCGAGACCGAACTGCTCATGGCGGAACACGAAGGGCGGGGAGAAACGCTCGCGCAAAGTATTACGAGTGAACGCGAGCGCGGCACCGAACTCGACACTCAACTCAATGCAGAACGCTCGACGCTCCAACAGCGTAGAGGAAGGCAGGCGTCTTTGGAGGCCCTGCAGCAGGCAGCCATGCACGACAGCGAGCATGAGGTTGGGCAGTGGTTGGCATCACAGGATCTGGCGGATAGTCCGCGTCTGCTGGAAACTCTTCAGGTCGATAACGGTTGGCAGCTGGCAGTGGAAACGGTGTTGGGCGACAAGTTACAGGCCGTGTGTGTTGATAGCATAGAACCGCTAGGTGCATTACTGAGCAGTCTTGAAGCGGGTCAGCTGGTGTTGGTAGAAAACGGCGCTGGCGAAACATCTGCAAGCACCTCGCTTGCGACTAAAGTGTCCGGCTCTGTTGCGGCCGGTTCATTGCTGGCCCATGTTCATGCCGTCGATGATCTTACAGCCGCACTGCTGATGCGCAGTTCTCTCGCGGCGCACGAATCTGTCGTTACGCGCGATGGTATCTGGTTGGGCAGCAACTGGATTAGGGTAGCGCGATTGACGGGAGAGGCAGGTGGTGTGATCGAGCGCCAGCAGGAACTCGACGCGCTGGCGATAGATGTTAATGCAAGTGAGCGGCAGGTCGACGAGTTGGCGCAGGCTCTGCAGTTATCGCGAGATACCCTGAAGCAACTGGAAACGCAGCGGCAGGACGTGACGCGAGAGCTGCAAGCTGTGACGCGCCAGCACACGGAAATGCGCTCTGCACATTCTGCATTGCAAGCCAGGGTCGAGCAGATCAGTACGAGACGTGAGCGGCTGAATCGGGATATCGACGAAGCGCGCGAGCAGTTCCAGCATGAGCAGGAATCAATGGCCGAGGCACGACAGGTGCTGTCTGAGGCGATAGAACGAATGGAAGTGGATTCTCAGCAACGGGAATCGTTACTGTCTTCTCGCGACCAGGCACGTAATACCCTCGATGGTGTGCGCCAGAAGGCTCGCCATGATAAAGATGCCGCCCATCATGCGGCGATGCGTCAGCAGTCACTGCAGACTCAGCTGGACAGTATGGTTGCCTCGATTGACCGCACGCAGGGCCAGGTTGCCCAACTGGTCGAGCGCAAGGAGGCATTGCAGAAGACGCTTAGCGAGAACGACGATCCACTGGAAAATCTGCAGGAAGAGCTCGAGCAGCAGCTTGAGCTGCGCTTGGTGTCAGAAGGCGAGCTCGCGGTGGCGCGTCAGACCCTTGCGGATATCGAGCACCGCTTGCGTGAGGCCGAGCGCCAGCGTGCAGCAATAGAGCAGCGGGCTGAATCTGTTCGCAATGAACTGGAGCGTGAGCGCGTGAGCCATCAGGGTTTGCAGGTCGAACGTGAAAGTATCATGAAGCTGCTGCGTGAAGGCGAACACGATGTTGAGCAGGTATTGGCGACCATGCCCGAGGGCGCGAATCAGCCCGAGTGGCAGAATAATCTGGAAAGAGTGGGAAATCGCATCGCCCGCCTTGGTCCTATCAACCTGGCTGCCATCGACGAGTTCAATTTACAGAGTGAGCGTAAGCAATATCTGGATGCGCAGAACGAGGATCTGGAAACCGCCCTGCAAACGCTTGAGTCTGCAATTCGCAAGATCGACAAGGAAACTCGCAACCGTTTCCGTGAAACCTTTGAAAAAGTGAACAGCGGTTTGCAGGAACTGTTTCCCAAGGTCTTCGGTGGTGGTAGCGCCTATCTGGAGATGACAGGCGATGACCTGCTCAATACCGGTATTTCCATAATGGCGCGTCCTCCGGGCAAAAAGAATGCGACCATTCACCTGCTCTCAGGTGGCGAGAAAGCGCTGACAGCAATCGCGTTGGTCTTCTCGATATTTCAGCTCAACCCTGCACCTTTTTGTATGCTCGATGAGGTGGATGCGCCACTTGATGATGCAAATACTGCGCGCTACGCGCGGATGGTCAAGGAAATGTCTGACAAAGTGCAGTTTATCTTTATCACGCACAATAAGATCACCATGGAGATGGCGGATCAGCTTATGGGTGTCACCATGCACGAGCCGGGAGTTTCCCGTCTGGTAACCGTAGACGTAGACGAGGCCGCAGAGTTGGCCGCAAGTTAAACTCCAACAGTTGGTACAGGCACAGGGTAGATGGACTTAACGATTCGCGATTGGATGGTCATCATTGGAGTACTGCTGATTTTTGCAGTGCTGGTTGACGCCTGGCGTAGAGTACGGGCTGAACGCAGGGCCACGGTAAAACTTAATCTTGCCAATGCCGAGGATGCGCCAGCACCAGAGACAAAGGGTCAGGAGGAACTCGCCTGGCTAAAGGAACTCCCCAATGGTGGTGCTCGCGTCGTAGAGCGTAACGACCTGTTGCGAGCAGCAAGCGAGCACGAGCAGGCGCAAGAGCAGGCGCAAGCGCACAAGAAAGAGCAAAGAGCGAGTCAACCCGAAAGTCGAGGCGTCGCCAGTGCAGACGTAGACGCGGATTCGCACGCAGATTCTCCGAGTGCATCTGAGGTTGTCGAAGAGGAAGAGGTTGAACTGGTTACCGGCATGACGTCAGCCGATGGCGAGCCAGAAAACCTTGACTGGCTGGATGATATCTCGTCAGGTGAAGGTCACCAGGCTGACAAGGTTGATATAGAACCGGGTCGG
>CALINF010000213.1 GCA_938045215.1 uncultured Halieaceae bacterium
AAGGCGTCTGTAAAAGTCAGTTGCCTGCGCCATATCCTTGACCGGTAATGTAATCTGATTCAGATTCATCGACCAGAGCACTTGCAGCTATGCTGCAAGTATCTCCAGGATTATGCGGACTATGCCGTATAGGCTGATAAAGTAAAAAAGCGGCCTGATCATCGGCCAACCAAACGCGTAAACTACTGCGTGGGCTACCCGGGCATAGAAAAAGATAGTAGCCGCCATAGCCGTGGTCTCGTTCGCTATTCCCATGGCATTGGCCACAAGCACAACAATGGCAAACATCACCAGGTTTTCCTGCAGGTTTGCTGTGAGCCGTTGCAAACGCTGACGCACCACCGATGGCTCGGGCAAGCTGTCTCTACTTCCAGCCTGCGCCGCCAGACCATTCTGAGCGATGGCAAGACCTGCTTGCGCAAGGATGACAAGCAAAAATAGTACAGCGCTGTATACCAGCATCATGAGTTCAACAGACATTGTTATTCTCCTTATAGATTGTCTTGTTTTGCCTCTACCTAAGTGAGACTAGCTGAGTATCTCTCGAATTGGGCGCGGACGAAAGCATTGAAGTCTGCAAGGTGACCCAATGTCCCTATCACAGTTTCTGATACCGCTTTGTCGCTCAAAGGTTGCCCTTGCGGCAGGTCTATTTAAGCGTGAATACCGTGACCACCGCCTGGAGTGGATGATTAAAAGTGGTGGCCTGGAGGTTGTTCAGGCAGGCCTTGAACACGATAATATTCGCTTCACGGGGGTATTCGCCTGAGACGTTTGGCTGACATATAGAAACGCGTTACAAATTTCCTGAGCAAACTAGTCGGGGGCACCGATAATCGCGGCACGGGGCATTCCCTGCTCCTCACACATGGTGCGATACACCTGCAGCATAGCACCGGCATCGAGCACGCTTTCCACGTTGTCATCGGCATCCATATTCAGGTTTGCACCATTCATTACAAAGCAAACTTCGGTATCTCCCTCGTTGCTCTCGGGCACATGCAGCGTGTGCACAGATCCAGCTGGCTCATACAAATAAGAACCCTTAAAGTTGATATCGTCCGGATATTCCAGGTAATACCATGAGCCCGATAGCGTAAACGCGAATATCTCGCCAGTATGCATATGCTTTTGAACAGTTGTTCCGGGCGTAAAACGGGTGCGGATGACCCATAGCCCAGCTTCGATATTCACCTGCATTAGCTGGAGTTTAAAACTGCCTTCATCGATGAAAGGGAGACTTGAATCCAGATCGACGTAAGGCAGGTCTTTGGTGTGATTTAGCAGTGCAGCCGGTGCGTTCGACATATGCAAATCCTTGTTGTTGCGGTAGTGACTGCACGACGGTGTGCAGATATGTACAAGTTGAGTATGGTTGATAACTCTCGGTTTGTCTCTGCAAGCGCCTTACATCCAGTTTTATGACCTTTTAAGGAACTCAGTGGCCAGTCCCGCTGACCTGTTGAGCCAGAATCAGGCTGATCAGCGTGACAATCAACGCCTGTAAGGGGTGTAACTAGCCCTAGAACACAAAGTAACCACCATCGATAAGAAACGTTTCTGCCGTGTGATAAGAGCTGGCAGTGCTCATGATGTAAATCGCAATAGCGGCGAAGTCTTCAGGATTGCCCCAACGTCTGGCCGGTATGCGTTTTGACACATTCTCTACAAACTTGGGATTGTTGAACGCGCCTTCTGTCATCGCGGTTTCAATCCATCCAGGCAGTAAAGTATGCGCGGTGACGTTGTAGCGCGCGTATTCTACCGCCAGCGCCTTGATCATCGATACCACGCCACCTTTTGCAGCTGCGTAGTGCTCGCCGCGTGCTTGACCGGAAATGGCGGCGAGGCTGGCTGTGCCGACCAGTCGGCCGAACGCATCGCCCTGCTCTGCACGTTCGCGCATATGTTTGGCAGCGGCTCGAAATGTGTAGAAAACACCCGTTTGATTCACGGCAATGATGTTGTTCCACTCTGCCTTTGTCATGTCATCAAAGCCCGTGCCGCGACTACCTGCGCCTGCATTGGCAAAACAACCATCTACACGTCCATGCTCCTGCAAAACGTTGGCGAATGCAGTATTGACTGCACTTTCATCCGCCACATCGCATAGCTGTGCGGTTACTCTGGGACCTATTGCAGACAATTTTTCCAGGGCCAGTGCATTCTTGTCGGGATTCGTTCCCCAAATGCATATCTCTGCCCCAGCTTGAGCCAACCCTTCGGCCATACCCAGACCAATACCCCCATTCCCGCCAGTAATCAGTACCACGCGGCCTGTCAAATCAAACGGTTGAAAACTCATATCGCTTCTATCCTAATCCTGTTGATTGGCTGCAGCTGGTTGCAATGAAGGGTGACAATTCACTCATATGAGGTGGACGCAAGTTCGCACGGACTAATCGGGAAAACCGACAAATCTCACGGCTTCATCCACGGACTTTCTGCGTGATACAACTGCATTCGCGGGAAAGCTATCGTCGGGATAACCCATCGCAACACAAATCATAATCACCTCATCATCGGGTATTCCTGCATGCTCGCGCACAACCGGTGACTGCATGATTCCCTGGCTATTGATAACGCAGCCCAGGCCACGTGACCAGGCTGCATTGACCAGCGCATTAGTTACCGCACCACAATCAAACGGGCCTATGTCACCGCCATGAATCGATCGATCGTAGGTGACTACGATTGATACAGGTGCATCGAACTGGCGAAAGCCTCGCAATACCCAATCCTGTCGTTTTTCTTTATTGTCCCGTTCAATACCCATTGCCTCAAACAGTTGTATGGCAATCTCAATCTGACGTTCTCTGTGTGGGCCCACGTAGGCGCCATGTCCGCGAAACTCTCTGGAGTCATCCACGCCAGCGAGCGTGCGCTCGGTGTTGCCTGCGCGTATTCGATCCAGCGGCTCACCTGCCACAACATGAAAATTCCACGGTTGCGTGTTGAGAGAGGATGGGACCCTAATTGCCAGTTCCATCACCTCTTTGATCAATGCTTTGGGTACCGCTTTAGGTAGATATCCCCTGATACTTCTTCTACCCATAACAACATCATCGTAATCCATCCCCTGCCCCTCAATTTCCCTTACGATTTCCAGTGTTATTTTGCATCTATCGCCAATGCTGTTTACTACCCGCTAATTCAAAGCAAACACCACATGCACCGAAGCCGTGATCTCGTTCTCACCCACGGCGATGGGTACATCTGCGGCTTCCGCCATCATCATCGCGTTTCGCATCATGGGTCGAGGCACCGCTATCGCGGACTCACTGATCGACAGTACCTCACCGACCTTTCTACCCGCAGCTTTGGCGTAAAGCTCGGCCCGCTTACGAGCGCTCTTTACTGCCTGCACCCTCGCCTCATCCGCTAATGCATCCTGATTGCTTAGCCCAAACGCGATACTACCCAACTGATTACTACCGGATTTGACCAAGGCATCCAGCAGACCGCCAAGCTTATCCAGATCGCGAACAACAATCTTCACTTGATTGGACACCCTGTAGCCGTCGATTTTCGGACTGCCCGATTCATTGCGCTCACGACTATATCGGGGTGATACCGAAAAATTGCTGGTCTGTCGGTCTGCAACATCTACGCCACTGTCGTCTAACGTTTTCATCAAGGCAGACACAACAACGTTGTTTTCACGCAGCGCATCTTCAGACCGCTCAGACTCGGTAACAACGCCGGTACTGATTGTGGCCATATCGGGTGGCGCTGTCACTCGCCCCTGACCAGAAACGGATATCGTCGCAGGTTCTGGCTCTGCCGTATGGCCAAAAGAGCTCATTAGCAATGTCATTGCCAAAACTACAAATAGGGAAATTCTGGTATTCACGATAAGTGCCCTCGCGTTCGATGAATAAACTGGCCACAAAGTAACGTATCTGCGCTGGAATAAACACGCCTTTGGACTACGGTGCCTTCCTACAGTTTTTGCACAATAAGATAGGCATGCAACTCGGGATACTGATCATATTCAAGGTGCATGCAAATACAGCCAAGATCCATAATCAGCGTCAGAAAACCACTGGTACCCAGAGATGAGTAGTAGACCTCAGGTCCCATAACATTGTTCCTGTGTTCTCCAGGTTCTTTAGTGCCACCGAAAGAGAAGACGAATACCCCCCCAGCATTTAGCCGAGAGATCAATCTGGTTATCACGCTAGCTTGCTGTTCAAGAGGAACATGCCAAATGCTGTCCCAGGCACTAATGAAGTCATAATGTCCCGGCGGCGTCCATTCGCAGATATCACGGTGATGGAACGACACTTGTGGATGCTTCTGTCGAGCCAACTCTATCATTTCACCCGACACATCAACTCCCTCAGGTGTAAAGCCCCTGTCCAACAACAGATCTATGAAGCGGCCGGTGCAGCCACAACCCACATCCAGAGCACGGCCCCTGCCCTTAACAAACGTTACCGCTTGCTCATGTGCGCTGATACCGTTGCGCCTATCGAATCGATCGTCGGTCCAACGCGCCGTGATCTGGTCGTATGCCTTGCCGATGTCTTGCGGTTTCATGCTTGCAGATTCCTTGGGCCTATCTCAGATTTATACAACTGCCTCCAGGGGCGATCCAATATTTGGTCTCGCACCTGGCACCGAGCCTACTCACATCATGCACTTGAACTGTCCTATACTCTCTACAGCCTGGTGAAAAAATGGTAAGAGCAGATAAATATCGGGGTAAACCGTGCCGAATGTAATAAACGCAGAGCTATTTTGCCATGAGGCCGATCCGCGCCCCATTACAAAGCAATCAACTGTCAGTGCACCCATTTCCGAAGTTTACGCCGCGTGGACAGATGGCGACACATTCTGCCGCGTTTACGACCCTGAGAACAAATCGCTCACCGCAAACATTGAACTCAAAGTCGGTGGTAAATTCGAGTGGCTCTGGGATGGTCACACAGGAAGTAATGATTGTCAGGTACTTAGCTTTATCCCCGATCGCATGATCAGTTTCAGTTGGAATGCGCCGCCCAATCAACCAAGCAGTAGAGCCTTGCGCACCTGGGTTGTCGTTGAATTTGAGACCCTGGATGGTGTAGCAACTCAGGTGACCCTGACACACCTTGGTTTCGGGTCTGCACCACACTGGGAGGAAACGCGGAACTACTTCGATGCAGCGTGGGAGATCGTACTGGCGCGTTTAGAAAAGAACCTGCAGAAATAGAGTGGCATCCCCAATCACGGATCAAAATTACTTACGCGGAAGCAAACCACCATGAATACATACGAAGCACTGTGCGACGCCTACATTCGGCTACTCGCGTCTGATCCAAACACCTGTGTGGCAATCGGCCTTAACGAGAACCTGGACAAACTACCCGATCCTTCGCTGGAAAAACTGGAAAGCCAGAGGCAACAGGCAGTCAACTTGCGAGAGCACGCAGAGTTATTGAGCGAGACACTCACTGACTTTCATCATCAACTGGATGCAAAGCTCATAGCACTGATGGCCAGCCAGCTTGAGCTCAGCATTGGCCTAACGTTTAACGGCCGTCTGGAGACACAGCAACTGCCCGATGCAGGTGAAAAAGTCAGTTCGGGGATCTTCTATCTGGTTACTACCGATCCTCGCCCTGCAGCGGAACGGCTCGATGACATTATGGCCCGGCTAAAACAGGTGCCCGATTTTCTTCAAAAAATGCTCACCCGACTGGATACGCCCGTGGCTAGATGGGTTTCGATTGAACTGGAAACAATCGAGGGCTTGCCTGAATTTTTCTCTACGATAGTAAGCTGGGCAGAAGAAGAGCAGTACACAAAACTTGAGGAACTTAAGCAAATCGTAGACTCTGCCTGTGTCGCATTTGCCAACTACAGCGAGCGCCTGGGCAGCCTGCCCACTACAACGAGCTTCAGCATCGGTCGGGACAAAGCCCAGGCACTCGTCGACAGCAACGGCGTTGAATTGTCACTCGACCAGATACATCAAATCGCCTGCGACTTCGTACAGCAGACACGCGGCCAAATAGAAGAGCTACGCCGCTCACTGGTTGCAAAGTATGGGCTTTCTGAGTCAACGACAACGAGTGAACTGCAGGAACACCTCGCGCATGAGCATGCCGTCAAGGTTACGGACAACGATTTTCAGCAGGTTATTGCGCGCTATCAGACTGTGGCTAAAGAGCTTGAAGCGTTTGTTACAGAGCGATCGCTGTTTCCAATACCCGAGCAGCAAGCCATGCAGATTATGCAGACACCAGCCTTTATGGCGCCCATGATACCGGCAGGTGCGATGATGCCTCCGCCAGCGATGCGAGACGGCATCCGAACCAGCATGGTGTACCTGACACTGAGCACTGAGTTGCTCGCCGAACACACAGAGCTCGGGATACCATTAATGATGGTGCACGAAGGCATCCCCGGACACCACTTGCAACTGGCTACTGCCGCCATGCATCCCTCGCCTGTGCGCAGAACCTTCTCCGCCAATGAGCATGCTGAAGGATGGACCACTATGCTCGAGGATTACATGCTCGACCAGAACCTGATGGGTGATCTAACCGATGAAGCGCGTTTTGCTACCAAACTGGACCTGAGCCGTATTGGCGCAAGAGTGGCTATTGACCTGTATTTCATGACCGGAGACACCACCTACCTGAGCATCGGCTATGACGTGGCGTTTGAAGACGACGATCCCTTTGTGAACGCCGCAGCGCTCCTGATTGCTGCCACTGGCTTTACACCCGGACGAGCGCAGGGAGAGCTGAACTGGTATTCACAGGTGCGCGCCTACCCACTGAGCTATCTCGTGGGTAATCATCTGG
>CALINF010000214.1 GCA_938045215.1 uncultured Halieaceae bacterium
CCGGATGACGTAAACCCAGAGTTGTTACCCGTGACGGGCAAGGACATTGTGGCTGCCTATATGCTGCGCCATGTGTTGTTCTACGGATTTGATGCGGTGATGCGTGAGCTAACACAGGACACCAGGCAACGGCAGGTCAGTGGTAGCTCAGGTGTGATAATGAACGGTGTACCGGTAGGCTCCAATGCGTTTGCGATATCCCCGCCATTCAGTGAGGACGGCGCAACGCGGTTGGCGATTAACTCACACCAGCCGGCAACAGGCCCTGTGGCTTGGTATGAGGCACATATTCAAAGCGGGGAAGGGCTTGATGTGATGGGTGGCTTATTCGCGGGTAGCCCTACAATCGGCGTGGGCTTTACCGAGACTACTGCCTGGGGTGTTACGGTAAATAAGCCTGACCTGGTGGATGTCTATGTACTGGATATCGATCCAGAGGATCCAATGCGCTACCGGCTGGACGGGCAGTGGCACACGCTGGAACAGCGTGATGTAAAGCTTGATGTTCTGCTGTTTGGATTTCTGCCATGGAGCGTCACCGAGGTAGCACTGGGTTCGCAGCACGGCCCCGTTTTGCAAACCGACCATGGCACCTACGCCGTGCGCTATGCCGGCAAAGGAGAGGTGCGACAGGTTGAGCAATGGCTTGCCATGAACAAGGCCAGCAATCTCGACGAATGGTTGTCGGCGATGCGTATGCACGCGTTCGCCAGTTTCAATTTTGTTTACGCCGATGTTGAGGGCAATATTGTGTTCCTGCACAACTCAATGACGCCCGAAAGGTTGAGCGGGTTTGATTGGAGCCAGTATCTACCTGGCGATCGCAGCGACCTTATATGGGATAGCTATCTCCCTTTCGAGAAGTTGCCGCAGGTGGTTAACCCACGGTCGGGCTGGGTACTCAGTGCAAATCAGAGCCCGTTTGAGGTGACCGCTTCAGCAGATAATCCGGACCGAACCCAATACTCATCAGAGCAGGGCTTTCCGGTTCGTATGACCAATCGGGCGTATCGCGGACTCGAACTGTTCGAGGAACTGGGGCCGTTGTCGGCTGAGGAGTTTTCGCGCATTAAACACGACAAGCGATATTCACGACGATCGCGCTCGTATGCCTACGTGCAGCAGGCATTGGCACTTGAGCTCGAAGCGTCCGACCCTGCTCGGTATCGTGAAGCGCAGTCTGTGCTTGCGCAGTGGAACTTTGAAACCACAATAGACAATCGACATGCAGCGCTGGGTACGTGCCTTATCGCGGCAGAGTGGAGTGCAGAGCAAGCGGGCAAGCCCGCTCCGCCAGTGCGCGATGAATTGATTCGCTGTACCGATGTGCTGCTGGAAGCCACTGGGCGGCTGGACCCGGAGTGGGGCGATGTGAACCGACATGTGAGGGGCGACATCAATGTTGCAGTAGGGGGTGGCCCGGATACATTGCGCGCGATTTATGGCCGAGGGATGGAAGTCGATGGCTTTCACACCAACGTCGCAGGTGACGGCCTCTATTATCTGGTGTCCTGGAATGCTGCGGGCGAGCAGACCATAGAGGGTACTCATCAATTCGGCTCCGCTACACTGAATGCTGATTCACCACACTACGGTGATCAGGCAGTGCCGTATGCCAGGGAAAAGTTACGAGACCCGTTATTCGATGCGGATAAGCGGGCCCGGCAATTGAGTGAGCGCTATCGCCCGGGGCAGGAACGCGCCCGGGCAAATGCTAAAGGCAGTTAGAGCGTTTCCAGCTTCGCGTGGAAGTCCCTTTTCAGGGTCCGTGCCGACATTAAGAAGCAGCCAGCGGCCAGGATGAACCAGCATACCGTGACAGACATCGCCTGCTTCAAGCCCTCGGAGTTAGCCACTGAGCATATCGCTTGTTGCGCTTCACCAAGCCCTGAATCTCTGGCCTGGCACAAAGCGGGCGTCAACTGCCCAGTGAGATCGTTGATACCAAGTTGCCGATTCATGAAGAAGTCGCTCATAAAGCCGACAAAATACGGCCCTATACCGTTGCCAATCAGCGAAACCAGAATCAGCAGTACCGCGATTGCCGTGGCGCGAGACCGATTGCTCACCACACCCTGGCCGATATTATATTGCGCCCCGAGGTAGGCATAGTGACAAACGGCAGCGATACCCCACAGCACGAAGATGGCTTTCAGATCTTCGAGGAAGAATGCTGCGATGTAGGCAGGTACTGCCAGCAGTAGTCCGATAGCCGGTACCCAGGCCACTGCAGTTTGCGATCGCGGTGTTAATTTCTCGGTGATATAACCACCCAGAAAGGTACCAACTGCTGCCAGTAGCGATAGCGGGGCACCAAAGTTGATCGCCGCATCCCTCACATCCAGTCCGTGTTCGCGCTGCAGGAAAGGCGCCTGAAAGCTCACCAGTCCATAGCCGACAAACGCAACCATGGATGCACCAATGGCCATCCACCAGAATGTCGGTTTGGTTTTGAGTTCGTTAAAGGCTTCCGCCCAGTGCGCCTTTGGCAGCGGCGTTATATCGGGGGGGTCAGAGTAGCCGCGAGGTGGTTCCTTGATCGTCCACAGCACGATGAAGGCGATCAGTATGCCGGGCAAGCCTACCACCATGAATGCGATACGCCAGCCTTCAACTGCTGCCCAATCCAGAGCGCCGAACATCCAGCCAATTCCCAGGCTGTTAATCCAGGCACCAAAATCCGCTCCCTGCATTTGCGCGATGGGGCCGCCAAACAGGTTAGCTAGCACGCCACCCAGAGTTACGCCCATTGAATAGATGCCCAACGCTGTGGCGCGCTTGCGGGCGATAAAATAGTCGCCGATTATTGAGTTGGCGGGCGGTGTACAACCGGCCTCACCAACGGCAACGCCGATACGGAAAAAAAGCAAAGTCGCAAAGCCTGCGGCAATACCGCAAAGGGCGGTCATTATTGACCAGAGAACGATACAGACCGCGATAATTTTTACTCGATTAGAGCGGTCGGCCCAGAGTGCGATCGGCAATCCCATAACCGCGTAGAAAATGGCAAATGGAGGGCCGTACAAGAGTCCCCATTGGGAGTCGGTTAACTGGAAGGATTCGATTATCGGTTGGGCGACAACAGCGATCAGCGTCCGATCGATGAAGTTCAGCGTATAGACCACCATGAGTAGCAGTAGTACGTAGTTTCGGTATCCCGGTGTGCCGTAGCCAGTGAGATGACCGTCGTGCGAGGACTCTGCAGTACTGCTCATGTATTCTATCCAATGTTATTGTTATGCGAACCGTTGTGGGATCGCTGCCAACATCATACACAGGTGCGGCGACTCCACAATACCCAAGGCCATTTGCATCGTGGAAAGAGACTATTGTTGGTTAAACCTGAAAAAATATGGTGGCGGATTAAAGTAGTGGTAGGGGCGTTGCTGATCGCGTTGCTGGTTGAAAATTACACACTGGGTAGCCTGGGCGTAATGTGGCGGCCGTCGGTTTGGCCAGGTCAATTGCTCACCATAGTGGGTGGTACTTGTGCTATTTGGCATTATCGAATGCTGCGCCATGCAGCAGGTTGTATCGACGACCCTCAGCTGTTGGTAACAAGAGGAGGTTTGTATAGTCGTATTCGCCACCCGATGTATCTGGGTGACTGTGTCATGTACCTGGGGCTGTTTTTGCTGGCGCCGGGGCTGCCTGGGCTGGCTCTTGTTTGCGTTGGCTGGTTTGCACTTGGCCGACAGGCCGATGCAGAAGACAGTGCTATGAAGAACGCTTTTCCCTCTGCATTTGATGCGTGGTTCCAGGTATCGGGAAAGTTGCTGCCAAAACTGAAAGTCTGGTCCCCTTAACTTCAGCTAGGTGCTTCTTCAGAGTCTGGCGTGTGGTGTCTGAACAATAAAATGATGCCTAGAGTCAGCAGCATCAACAAACCGAGCAGCATATAGCTTTGGTCATAGCTAGTGCTATCTGCGACCATCCCATAGGCCTTGGAGCCAACTGAACTGCCGAGGTTTGCTGTCGACATGTAAATGGCGAACTGCGTAGCAGAGACAGCCTGCGAGCAGATAGCCATCGCCAGCGCGAGCACGCAAACCATGGTGATTGGCTCCATCATTACCCAGATCGCCAGCATCACACGCACATAGCCAGTGTCCTGCCAGAGGTGCTGGGTTTGTGCCAGCACGAACGCATGTATCGCAACCAGCGCTACCGTGACACTGAGCATGCGCTTGGCGCCAAAGCGATCGATCAGAGGGCCCGCACAGAGGGCAACCACAGCGCCTACCAGACCCATGGTCGCAACAAGTTGCGACCACTGCGGAGTGGTATAGCCAAACAGGTTGATTGCTGCAATAGGCATCAGTGCGTGGCCGTAGCCGGCTACCAGACCATCGAAAAACATGATTAGCAGTACTATGATGCTCACGCGACTCCACATCACGGCATTGAGACCGCGAAAGACATCGAAGAAACCTCGTCTCTGGCCATGTACTGATGCTGCCTGGCCTTGGGTCCATGGCAGTATCTTCTCGCCGCTACGCTCGCGAACAAACAGGAACGCGACGAAGATGAGTCCGGTAACAATAGCGGAGACGATTGCGGTTACCGGTAGGCCCCAGGTAACGAGCATAACGCCTGACACAGCAGATGCTGAGGCCCAGCCTATGGTTTTACCGAAGCCCATAAAGGCATTCAGGCGTCCCTGCTCCAGATCCGGTACAAGCTCTATTGCCATACCATCGACGGCTACGTCCTGCGTTGCGGTGAAGGTATTTACCAGTACACCCAGAATCATCAGAAGCCCAATCTGTTCGACCGGGTCTTTGACGAGCACGAGAGCAATCAGCGATAAAGTGAGGCCGAGTTGCGCGCCGAGCACCCAGGGTCGCCGCCTACCCATTGGCAGATATTCATAGCGATCCATGAAAGGTCCGCTGAGCAGTTTGAATGCCCAGGGCAAAATAATCACAGCCAGATAAGAGGCAATCTCAGAAGCACTGACGCCGGATGCTGCCAGCCAGGCGGGGATAGCAATGCTCAGTAACCCCCGCGGAATACCCTGTGCAAAATACATCAGACTACAGACGCCAAAGCGGGTTTTTGCGCTATTGGCGAGTACGAGTGATAAAGCCATTGTCAGCCGTCCCTGGTGAGTCTCTTCTTATAATTTGCGTGTGAGGGCGATGTGATCCCCTCATGTTGGCTCAGGACAGACCAAAATTCACTGGAACGTCGCAGCCTGACTACCAGCATAGGTCAATGCCTGTTCTTGTAAAGACCTTCGTTCAATTAACCAGAGCCTGTTGCAATCCCGGGACGTTAGCTGCACCTGCTTGAATGCGAATGCTCGAATCTTTTAGAGCAGCGCCGATGGGTTGTACCCGCCCCTGCAAGCAGTTGCCCAGAAAACTTTCCGCTACGGCATAAAACGCCAGCGAGTTTTCGGGTTTTTGAAAACCGTGGCCTTCATCTGGAAACAGCGCATAGGTAACGGGAATATTTTTCGCATTCATCGCATCCACAATCTGGTCTGATTCAGCCTGTTTCACTCTAGGATCATTCGCACCCTGTCCTATAAGTAGTGGCTTGGTAATGGCATCAACTCGATTGATAGGGGAGCGTGCTTTCAACAAAGCGCGACCTTGTTCTGTGGTGGGATCGCCAACAGCGTTTTCCAGAACTTTGCGACGGCCTTCCCAGTAAGGCGGAATAGAGGCGAGTAATGTATTGAGATTTGACGGCCCTACAATGTCTACACCGCAGGCAAATAGCTCAGGTGTGAAGGTCAGCCCCACCAACGTAGCGTAGCCGCCATAGCTTCCACCCATGATTGCCACCCGGCGATGATCGGCTACCCGGCGTTTGGTTGCCCAGGCCACGGCATCTACCAGGTCGTTGTGCATAGTGCCTGCCCACTCCCCATTGCCCGCGTTAATAAACGCCTTGCCAAAACCGGTAGACCCCCGGAAGTTGACCTGTAATACAGCATAGCCACGGTTCGCCAGCCATTGCACTTGCCCTGAATAGCCGCCAGTGTCTCTTGCCCAAGGGCCGCCATGAACCAGCAAAACCATCGGCTGAGGTCGGTCGGGAAGACCGTCGTTATTCGTATCGCTACCCGGCGGCAGCGTGAGATAAGACACTAGCGTTTTACCGTCGCGAGACGAGATGAACTCGTGCCGCTTGGGCACTAGCGGTAGTCCCTCGATTTTTGGGTTGGTGGTGAACATGGGGTCCAACGTTTGCGTCGCGCGGTTGTAAATAGCGTAGCGGGGTGAGGCATCACTGGCGCTGATATGGACAACCCAGCGTTCAGCATCGAGTGTAGTGGCGAGAATATTGACATCGCCCTCTGCACTGTCTGACAGGATCTGAAAGTCGCGCGCATATTGGCCATCAGCTTCACGCCATTCAACCTCGTGAATATTGGTCGCAACACCCATGATGTCATGTGATCGGGGGTGAATCAGCACGTTGCTGATATCGGCGTTTTCAACGGTGATGAGTTCCGAACTGGCTGCGCTCTCCACGTTGACTCGAGTGACTGCTGCAAAGTTGCGGCCGCGGCTATCGGTCATGTAAAAACCGGCATTGTCGGCGGTGAATCCAAGAACAGAGGTCGTGTAGGAGTCCTCCATTGGAATCTCCAACAGCGACTCCCAGCCTTCGCCAGTACGTTTAAGTACCAGTGCACCGCCGGCTTGTGTGGGTTCAATCGCGAGCCGCACTTTTAGATCGTTATCTACCACGACCTGAGTGAAACGGTCGTTTTGAAGCAGTAGTTCACGGTCACCTGATTGCAGGTCAACAAGGTAAGTATCGTGCCAGCGAGAATCGCGGTCATTCATCCCAACCACAGCTTTTCCGGGGTGCCGTTCACTCTGTGCGATAAACTGGGCGCGCAAGCCGGGGTAGGGGGTGAGATCTTTGGCCTGGCCAGAGGCAAGGTCTACACGATACAGGTGCCAGTTTTCGTCGCCATTGATGTCTTCGATATACAAAACGCTTTTACTATCCAGCGCCCAGAAGTGGCTTGGAATGCCGCGTCCTGTGTTGCGTGTGATGGGTCTGGCCGCGTCGATATCACCCGCGGGTGCAACCCACAGGTTCATTACGCCATCAAGTGGCGCTCGAAAGCTCATCATCGCGCCGTCGGGGCTGAGTCTGCCCTGGAAGCGGCTGGGGTTGCCAAATAACAGTTCTCTGTCGATGAGCTGTACCGTGGGCACTGGCGGTGCAGCAGGCTCCTGCGGTGGAGGTGTCGAGCCGCAGGCGGTTACCAGCAGAAGCAGGCTGGTCAAAGTGAGAACGGTTCTTGTCAGAATCATGGTAGTAGCTCCAATGAGTTGCTGTTCTTCGCACCTTATGCGAGACAGCGAGTTCAGTACGTAGTGCAAAGTTTGCCTGGATGCGCGGCGGCTCTTGGCGATTTATAGCCTCTAGCGTGAAAGATCGACTATCGCACGGCCTCGCACTTTTCCTGCGAGAATGCTGGGTGCAAGCTCCAGCACTTTCGTAAATGGCACATCGAACGAGAGTGATTCAAGCATATCCAGATCAAGGTCCTGAGCAAGCCTTGCCCAGGCAGTTTCTCGGCGCTTCATGGGGGCCTGCACTGAGTCCACGCCCTGCAGGCGTACGTTGCGTAAGATAAAGGGCATGACGGTTCCCG
>CALINF010000215.1 GCA_938045215.1 uncultured Halieaceae bacterium
GCGCCCTCGACACTGGCTTTATCGGCAACTGCGGCTGAACTGGCCGATGCCTGTCTGGCTTTGCAAGATAGCGATGATGCGCTGTGCGTTAACGGAAGCTGGGCGCAAGCCGGCGGCTCCGAGTTTGGCGCACGCATAGAATCGCTCACTGTCGCTCGCTGGGTGCCAGTTCTAACAGGTGTGATATCAGGTGAGCTCAGTGGGAGCCTCGCCGCCGATGGCCAGCTTCGAGGTAGCACGGTGGTGCGCATGAGTGACGGAACGCTTGAGGTGCCGTTAGAGTCGGGCAGTCAACTGCTACAGCATGGCGGAGGGTCAATCGAGGCCACTGTCGATCAGCGTGGTTTGATGGCCCAGGCAGAGCTTGCTGCGCCCCAGGACGGCACGCTTCAGGCCGATGTGTCGATACCAGGGCTGTCTACACTACCGCTGGTTGATACGCAGCCTGTTACGGGTCGCATAGTGGCAGAGCTACCAGACCTGGTGGGACTCGCTGCGTGGCTACCGGAGGTGTCCTCAGTCGCTGGAGCCTTGAAGGCCAACTTGGTGTTGGCGGGCTCCATAGCCAAACCGGAACTGCGCGGCGATTTTGCGCTAACCGATGGTGCAGCAGAAATCCCTGTTGCGGGTATCTCACTACGCAACATCGCTGTGAACGCTGTCACTGACCCGTCCGCACCCGAGCGCATCGCACTCACAGGGGGGCTCGACTCCGGTGAGGGTCGCCTCGAGTTGTTGGGTGAGGTGGACATGGTCAAAAGTACAGTGGACCTAAATCTGACCGGCGATAGATTGCTGGTGTTCAATACCCGCGATGCCAGGGTTGTGCTCGCTCCCAATGTCGATATCGATTGGAAAGATGAGACTCTTGTTCTGCGTGGTGACATAAGTATTCCGCGCGCCGATATCACGCCCAAGCTTTCCTTGAGCCAGTCAGCCCAGACCGACAATGGCGGCGCTGTAGAGTCTGTGGGTCAAGCGGTTGTAGCGTCCCCCGACGTGGTCATCGTGAATGGGTCTATCGACCTCCCCGATAGTGGAACACCAACTGCAGCGCCGGTGAAGATAGACAGTCAGTTGCGTCTGCTACTGGGCGATCGCGTTCGTATCAGCTCACTGGGTTTTAACAGCCGTATCACCGGTAACGTGCTGTTTAGCAATACCCCCGATCAGGTTGATCTTATTCCGACTGCCAATGGCAGTTTCTCGATTGAAGATGGCACCTTCCGCGCTTTTGGCCAGGACCTTGAAATCGAAGAGGGTCGGATTCTCTTCGCCAACGTGCCGGCCACCGAGCCAGAGTTGAACCTGCGCGCGGTGCGCTGGATAGACAACGATCCCGAGGTCTCGGCTGCGGGTGTTCAGCTAACCGGCCCGGTGACCGCGCCGGAGCTTGAACTGTTTTCTCGACCGCAACTGGACGCCAGCGAGATTCAATCCTACCTGCTCACTGGCCGCTCCGCTGGTGATCGCGACAGTGTGCTGAGCATCGGCACCTATGTCAGCCGACGCGTGTATGTGGGGTATGGCTACAACCTGCTTGAGTCCACAAGTGAATTCAATTCACTGTTTAGCATCACGCCGCGATATGGCGTGAGCGCCAATGTGGGTGAAGCCGACAACAACATCAACCTGACAGTGACTTTTGAACATTAGCGTGCGCCTCGGCGAACCAACGAAGCCACTATCTGGTATCACCAGCTGGATGGTTGTGGCCAGTTTACTGTTAGCTGTAGCGATGCCCGCATTCGCTGAAACATCGCTTGAGGTAAAAATCTCCGGACTATCGGGAGAAGCGTTGGAGAACGTCAAAGCATCGCTGGGACTTTGGCAACGGCGCCAGGATGAAACGCTTACGCGCAAAAAAATACAGCAACTGTACGCAGATGCACCTGTGGAGATTCGTCGGGCGTTAGAACCTTTTGGTTATTACCAACCCACGATCACACCGCAACTGAGTAAACCGCAGCAGGCCGAGATGCCATGGCGTACGAGTTTTGGTATTGATGCCGGTCAGGCGATCCCGATTGAGGTCGTCAGTATTGGATTTCGCGGCGAAGCGGAGCACTTTGCTGACCTCGACGAGCTGGCGAGCCAGTGGCCACTGCACGAAGGTGATCCTCTGGATCACAGGCGCTACACGGCGGCCAAGCGTGACCTGTTAGCGAGCATACGGGAGCGCGGTTTTCTGGACGCGCAATACGCAGAAAGTCGTGTGGAAGTCGATGTTTCACGTTATATGGCATCGATCAATCTCGTGGTAGAGACAGGGCCTCGCTATGAGTTTGGATCGATAACATTTGTGCAGCAGCAGTTCGCACCAGAGTACCTGGCCAGGTATCTCGTGCTCGAAAGTGGTCAGCCCTACAATCAGTCCGCGCTATCGCGCCAGCGCAGCGTGTTGAGCCGGAGCGGGTACTTTGAAGAGGTCGTTATAGAAACGGATGAGCCCGAGGTTGGCTCTCCCCATGCGATACCCTTGCAGATTCGCCTGGAGCCCAGTAAGGCCAATCGCTATCGTGGTCGGCTGGGTTGGGGTTCTGACACCGACTTCGGCGTTCAGGCTGATTGGACCCGCCGCTACATTGGGCGTCAGGGACATCGTTTCAATCTGGGCGGCGCACTGGTGCAGGATCGAGACCGCATCGCCGGCGACCTCAATTACACCATCCCCCTTAATCCACTGACTGGCAGCGCGATACAACTGGGTGCGCGTCACGAGAGTAAAGATCTGACCTATCAGGACGTCGAACTCGACCAGGGCGGTGATACGAGGATCGCTACCAATATCCTGTCGCTCACATGGGAAGCCCCCGATTTTACCTGGCTCGATTTTGAACTGCAGCGTTCGATAAGCCTCGGGCTGGTGGGTGAGACCTACGATGTGTTCGAAGTGCTTTTTGGCCATCTACCCAAGAGCTCGCAGGAGATTATCATCGACACCATTGGCCGTAAGGATTACGACACACTAGCACCCGACTTTGAAGCGATAGTTGCAGATATGAGTGTGACGCTTCGTCGCGCCAATGATCCTCTGTTTATTCGCCGCGGTGACTATCTCAAGTTACAACTGTTGGGCTCAGACGAAAGTCTGGGTAGTAACATCAGCTTCTGGCAGGCAAGACTCAATACATGGAATATCTGGCCGATTGGCGACAGTGGCCGCTTTCTTGCTCGTACTGCGCTGGGCTACAGTGACGCTCAGAGCCGCAATGTGCTGAGTGTAAATTTCAACCAGATGCCAGAGTACTTCGAGTTTCGCGCGGGCGGTGCGCGCAGCGTGCGAGGTTATCAGTTTGAAACGCTGTTTCCCGGCGATGCGATTACCGGCGGCAAGCATCAGATAGTGGGCAGCGTTGAATATGAACATGAAATTATTCCCGACTGGAGCGCTGCCGTGTTTCTGGATGCCGGCGATGCGTTTAACGACTATTCCAACTTCGATGAAAAACTGGGTGCGGGTATCGGCGTACGCTGGCGTTCACCGGTAGGCGTGGCGCGCATCGACGTGGGCTTTCCCCTGGACGATGCCGACGATGCCTTTCAGATCTACATTACCGTTGGGCCAGAGTTCTGAGCGATCACCGCTGGTTGCGATGATCGCGTCAGAATGTGAGTGTTGGTTAACTGGACAGCTCACTGACAGAGCAGCGTTAGTTTGGACGCGAATGCAGATGCGTTTCTGAACTGCCGATAGGCAGTCGAATATTGTCGACCAGATCCTGCACCTCTTGTGGGGGCGCCTGGGTAACGCGCGTGACGACGAACGCGACGCCAAAATTAACGATAGCACCGACCACGCCGAACGCGTTGGGTTCGATACCCAGAAACCAGTTTTCTGGCATCTCGCCAAGGAACGCAGTTCCCGGTATAAACATGATGCCCTTGTGCTGAAAAACGTAGAAGAGGGTGACGCCAATGCCTCCCAGCATTCCGGCTATAGCCGCTTCTTTAGTGGTTCGTCTGGAGAAGATGCCCATCATCAGCGCGGGAAAAATAGATGAGGCAGCAAGCCCGAAGGCCAGTGCCACGGTTCCTGCGGCAAAGCCAGGCGGATTGAGACCAAGATAGCCCGCTCCCAGTACCGCCAATGTCATTGCAACGCGACTGGCCAAGAGTTCTCGCTTCTCGGAGATGCCGGGCATTACAATGCCTTTCAGAAGATCGTGAGAGATGGCCGAAGCAATAGCCAGCAGCAGGCCAGCTGCGGTAGACAAAGCGGCGGCCAGACCCCCTGCAGCGACAAGCGCGATAACCCAGTTGGGCAGGCGCGCAATCTCGGGATTGGCAAGCACCAGGATATCGTTGTCTATCTTCACCATTTCATTGCGCTGCTGATCGGCGCTGTACTGAATCAGTCCGTCGTCGTTCTTGTCTTCGTGCTGCAACAGTCCCGTTTTCTCCCATGTTCTGAACCACTGTGGCCGCTGTTCGTAAGCGAGATATTGACCCGGCTCCGGCTCAATGGTCTCCATCAGGTTCAGTCGCGCCATTGCGGCAACGGCAGGCGCTGTGGTGTAGAGAATGGCAATGAATACCAGTGCCCAGCCAGCGGAGCTGCGCGCATCTTTCACTTTGGGTACGGTAAAAAAGCGAATGATCACGTGCGGTAATCCTGCGGTGCCGATCATCAGAGACAGGGTGAAGGCAAACATATTGAGACCAGACAAGCGCGTGTCCGTGGTGTATTCCTTAAAGCCAAGGTCAGTCACGATAAGATCGAGACGATCGAGCAGGTAGGTGTCGGAGCCAATCAAGGTGCTACCCAGTCCGAGTTGCGGTATTGGGTTGGCGGTCAGCTGCAGGCTGATAAAAATGGCAGGAATAGTGAAGGCCGTTATCAGTACGCAATACTGCGCAATCTGCGTGTACGTTATCCCTTTCATTCCGCCCAGTACTGCGTAGAACAGCACGATAACCATGCCGATGTAGAGTCCTGTGTCGTAGTCCACTTCAAGGAAGCGAGAGAAGGCCACGCCCACGCCTTTCATTTGGCCGATCACATAAGTCACTGAACAGATAATCAGGCATAGCACGGCAACAGCGCGAGCGGTCTTGGAGTAGAAGCGATCGCCAATGAACTCAGGCACGGTGAATTTGCCGTATTTGCGCAGGTACGGGGCCAGTAGCATAGCCAGAATGACATAACCTCCGGTCCAGCCCATCAGAAACACGGAGCCGCCATAGCCCATAAAAGCAATCAGTCCGGCCATAGAGATGAACGAGGCAGCAGACATCCAGTCGGCCGCGGTTGCCATACCATTGGCTACAGGGTGTATATGACTCCCTGCCACGTAGAAGTCCTCAGTAGAGCTGGCGCGGGCCCAGAAAGCGATGCCTATATACAGCGCAAACGTTGCGCCAACGACGAGATAGATCAGTGTTTGCAGCTCCATCAGTGATCTTCCTCGTCGTGCTCCTCTACATGGAACTCCTTGTCCAGCGCCGCCATCCTTCTGGCGTAGTAGAAAATGAGGATCACGAAAACATAGATGGACCCCTGTTGGGCGAACCAGAACCCCAGTTTATATCCGCCTATCCTGAACTGGTTGAGGACATCAACCAGGATGATGCCAAAACCAAAGCTGACAATGAACCAGATGATCAAAAGCTTGATCATCAACGACACGTTACGACGCCAGTATTCCTCCGCCTGTTCTTCAGAGAGCTGGGACATATTTCACCTTCGATTGATTTATTTTTATTGGCTTGCCGCTGCGCTTTTCGCCAGCAGTACAGCACCAGCGTGATCGTTCATCTAGATACGCAGGATACTGTGGTGCGCAGTCATGGCAAACCAGAATCTGTGCTTGTTCTCCTCTTGCTCGTGATTAGCGCAAGAGACGAAGCGAGTTCAAGTGATAGGTGCCGTGCTGGGGTCGCCCGGATCTACCAGAGTAGGTTCTGGCTGATGCTCTTCCTGAAACTGCTCTACATGCCTTTCTACAGTGGTTACCTTGCGGCCGTATTGGGCAATGTGAAACGTCGCGTCGCCCTCATAGACCAAAGGCAAGTTGGTCCTGCCAATAACCATGCCTTCATCCGGGGCTATTATCTCTGTTTCTGCGACGCCCAGGGGGTCGGCAACCACGGCGAGTGTCTGGCCTCGGCTCACCTGGGCCCCAAGGGGAACCAGCGTGCGCAGAATGCCGCTTTCGGGAGCACGCACCCATGAGGTTTTATCGCTGATGATTGGCGGCGCCATGGGCTTGCGCCGGTGGGTCTTGCGCAGCATGCCAATGTTGCGCATGACGTTAATGATGCCTCGTACGCCGGCTCTTATATGCATCTCTTCAAACCGCAGGGCTTCACCTGCTTCATATAGAATCACCGGTACGCCCATATCGGCGGCGCATTGGCGCAGCGAGCCGTCGCGAATTTTGGAGTCGATAGCCAGTGGCACGCCAAACGCCTC
>CALINF010000216.1 GCA_938045215.1 uncultured Halieaceae bacterium
GGGGAAAGTTAGTGTAAGTGTCCTCAACAGCTTACGAAGCAATAGGTATGTAGAGATAGGTGATAGTGATGAAAAACGCAATTTGTTTGGTGTTTGTAGCTTTGGCAGTCTGCAGCGCTCCAGGGTTCACGAAAGATAAAGACTCATCTCTCGAGCGAGAGATAAAAGATGAAATTCGCGATGAAATTTACGGCGATGACAAGCAAAAGGGCAAAGGACGGCCGGACAATCCCGGTGAGCATGGTCGTGACAATGCTGCGCAGAAACAGAGCGAAAACCCAGGAAAAGGAAGTAAAGCCAATGATTCCTGGGAAGACGTCATCCGAGACGAGATAGATGACAAGGACAAGGACAAGGACAAAAGTAAAGGCAAAAAGAACAAGAACTAACTAGAAAAGCCCAATACGGGTGGGTTCGTGCCTGCTTGGCAGCATAGCTAGACAGAACTACAAGTTTGGGCTGGACTGAAACCTGAATCAGGCAAAAGTGAAATCCAGGGTGGAGTTCGGATGTGAGAGGTGAATACCCTCGCTTTCACCTAACAGCGGTCTCTTGAGCCATTCAGTAAATCGCTGGAATCAACCGATAGCGTACGCGTTGTGTATAGTCTGGGTAACCGGGTAATTCAGCCTGTAAAGTCTGGTCTTCAAGTACAGTTCTGATCACCGCGATGATTGACGCTACGGTCGCTGGAATTAGCGCCCATATCGAGCCCAGGGCAAGGGCTATACCAAATAGTCCAAGAATGTTACCCGCATAGCCCGGGTGCCTCACAAGCCTATACGGACCACTGTCACATACTACATGTCCTCGATCCTTCTGAATGGACACTACGCTGTAAAAAAAGCGGTTCTCTACCAACGCCCATGCGGCGAAAGCATATCCAAGTAAGGTTAAACTAAAGCCGATCACAGTGAGCCATAGCGGGAATCCAGAGGACCAGTTGAAGCGATGGTCTAACCCCGCCACCAGGACTATAGGATATCCAATACTCACTGCCATCAACGGCGCAAGCACTTTATCCCATGCCTTTGCGCTTTGGATAATCTCACTATCTTGTCTTGCAGCGGTCAACCCGGGGTGTCGTCTTTCTGCCCACATGCGCCCGCCAATGCCGACACTCAGGATTAGTATGCAATACAGCCAGGCTTGCCACCAACCGATGTCTCCACCGCATATGAGCAAGATCATGGGGATTAGGAGATACACGACAACTAACTTGCTCCATTGTCTAATCGACACGGATTTAGTCGCCTCTGCAGTGAATATCTTCTCGGGCATGTGATTCCCTGGATAAAACGAATCGAGTTTGTGCCGGATAGACAAATTATAGAAGGTTTTGGTGAAGTCCATCCTGACTGTGGCCATCTACAGGGAAAAGTTTGCTACTAGGCGAAAGCTGGCATTAGCGACTTTGCGGGCAGGGTGGGCGAAGTGCAGACTACCATCTCAAAGGCAATAGCATCGAACTGGATTATTGTCGTTCCGTTTCAATTTTTGGATAATGAACGCACGACTAGAACAGAAGGCATCGATTGGAACTCTTACGCTTATATGGCTCGAATATGATTCTGCGGATGAGTTATCGAGAGAGGCGCTTGTTGCGGTTATTGTGTGGATATATTTTTGTTCAGGTATTGATGCGCATCAATGCTTCAAGTCTAGGTTTTCGAGAAAATAGTGCGCAGGAGGACAGCGTAAGTTGGCTGTTTTTAGTGTCCGTTGTTCTATATTGAGGAGAATTGCCATGTCATTAATACCACGAAATTCATTGTTTGACCTTGATGACCTGTTCGCGCATTTCTGGATGCCCGATATGAGCAAGGAGATGAATTCTGACTTTTTTTCACCGCGGGTTGATATCAAAGAGAAGAAAGGCAAATACGAGATAACTGCTGACCTTCCTGGGATTGAAAAGGAAAACATCTCCGTTACTCTGGACAATGGTGTTTTAACTATAGAAGCCAGTACCGAGGAGGAGAAAACAGAGGAAGAAGACGGCAAGGTGCTTCGAAAAGAGCGGCGTTCTGGAAGGTTCGTTCGCAGTTTTAATCTTGGTGTCGATGTTAAAGAGTCAGATATAAACGCCAAATTCAAGAATGGTGTTCTGAAGCTAAAAGTGCCTAAAGCACAAGAGAAAACCGTTGAGCCTAAACGGATAGATGTGAGATAGCTGACCACAAACAGCTAATGCTGCAGTTTTGTTGCAGCCAATTTTTCCTTCAGCTGGAATATCGGCTGTGCAGAGCTAGTGAAAAATGCTTGAGCGGAGCGCCTGTCATGGGGCCACTTTCTTGCGCGTCACTTTGACGGGCATGTAAGTGTAACCCTTTACAAACGACGACAACGTCCGCTCAGGCTCTTCCAGCACTTCAACTTTCTCAAAACGCTGCAAGATTTCTTCCCACAGGATCCTCATCTGCAATTCGGCAAGTCGGTTACCCATACAGCGGTGAATGCCGAAGCCGAACGACACATGCTGGCGCGCGTTGTGGCGTTCGATATCCAGTTCGTCCGCGTTTTCAAAGACATCAGCGTCACGATTGCCTGATACGTACCACATCAATATTTGGTCGTTCTTCTTGATCTGCTTGCCACCGATAATGCAGTCGTTGTTGGCGGTTCGGCGCATGTAGGCGAGGGGCGTTTGCCAGCGGATGACTTCCGACACCATTTTTGGGATCAGTTCCGGGTTGGCGACGAGGTTATCGTATTGCTCGGGAAACTTGTTCAGCCCATAGACTGAGCCGGACATTGTATTTCGCGTGGTATCGTTGCCGCCGACAATCAGGAGCAAGAGATTGCCCAGGTATTCCATCGGAGGCATATCCTTCGTGTCCTCACCGTGAACAAGCATGGAGACTAGATCTTCGCCCGGATTCTCCTTGCGCTCGTTCCAGAGCCGCATGAAGTACTCAAGGCACTCCAACAGTTCTTCACGCCGCTGATCGATGGTCTCGATAATGCCGCCTGGCTGTGGGATCGCAAATACTACATCCGACCAGCGCGTGAGCTTGCGCCGATCTTCAAACGGGAAATCGAATAGTGTGGCCAGCATCATGGTTGTCAGTTCGATCGACACTGTATCTACCCAATCGAACGCCTCGTTCTCTGGCAACGAGTCGAGCACGCGGACAGTCCTCTCACGGATGAGCGGCTCCAGCTTGGCTAGGTTGGTTGGCGCTACTGCGCCGGTTACGGTCTTGCGTTTTGTATCGTGCTCGGGCGGATCCTGGGCAATGAAGGTAGTGATGCCCTGCAGTGCGCCTTCAGGCAGTTCAACGCCTATCGGTAGGCCAAGTGTTATACCGGCGTTTGACGAGAAGTTCTGCCAGTCAGTGTCGACGGCCTTGATGTCATTAAAGCGGGTCAATGACCAGTAACGTCCCGCTGATTCCGTTTCATTGAAATGGACGGGATCGTCTGCGCGCAGACGCTCGAAATACTCCTGCCAGCGGTTTTCGCTGAACAGGCGAGGGCTGGCCGGATTGATGTCCTCCAGCGGAATGTCCCAGGCAGACGGAATGCCGTCGGCGTAAGTCTCGACAGCGCTAGGCATGTGTTTACCGACGTCGTCCTGTCCATTATTTTCTGTCGCTGATTCGCTCATGGTCAACCTTTTCCTCCGATCTGCTGCCCATTGTTGGTGCGCGGGCCCCGCTAACCATAACAAACTTTGCGTTGCTATAGTTCATTCAGCAACAATAGTGCTTTTTTGTAGCGGGTCAGTAGTATCATCAGGCACTGCAGGTAATCAACAACACAGGAATATGCTCTTGAATCAGGATCTGTTAACTGTTGGCTTGGCCCAGGTCGCGCCAGTCTGGCTGAACCGTGAAGCTACCCTTGCCAAAGCCATTGATATGATTAAAGAGGCCAAAACGCATGCGGTTGATTTACTTGCGTTTGGTGAAGCCCTCGTACCCGGCTACCCGTTCTGGCCAGAGTTGACCAATGGCGCTCGCTTTAACGCGCCAGACCAGAAAGCGCTATACGCCCTGTATGTTGATCAGGCGGTAGACATTGATGCAGACCATCTGGACGATGTTTGCCTGGCAGCGAAGGAGGGTAGCGTGGCGTTGTATCTTGGCGTTATTGAAAAGTCGCTCGAGCGCGGCCAGAGCCTGTATTGCTCTATGGTGTACATCGATAAAGCGGGCCAAATTGGGTCGGTTCACCGCAAGCTGATGCCTACCTATGAGGAACGCTTGAACTGGTCACCCGGCGATGGTCACGGTTTGCGGGTGCACTCATTGGGAGCATTTACCGTGGGTGGGCTGAATTGCTGGGAAAACTGGATGCCGCTTCCACGCGCTGCATTGTATGGCCAGGGCGAAGATCTGCATGTGGCTATTTGGCCTGGCGGTTACAGAAACACCCATGACATTACTCGTTATATGGCTAAAGAAGGTCGCTCATTCGTGATGTCGGCCGGCGGCCTGATGCGGCCAGAAGATGTCCCTGCAGACATCCCATACTACGACCAGATTATGGCAGGCTGCGGTGAAGACCTTCTCGCCGACGGTGGTTCCTGCCTGAGCGGTCCGGACGGTGAATGGCTGATAGAGCCACAGTGTGGGCAAGAAGGTTTGTACGTTGCCACAATTGATCATGCCAAGGTACGAGAAGAAAGGCAGAATTTTAGTCCGGCTGGCCATTATTCTCGCCCGGATGTAACCAGGCTGACGGTGAACCGGGAACGGCAGTCTACTGTGCAGTTTGTCGGCGAATGAGAGTTCTCAATATCTGTTTTCACAAACTGTTCAGTATGCGGCGGCTACGTTTTTTGGAATGTGTGCGATAGCTTGCTTTGTGTTGTAACAAAAGCGGGGGTTCCTCGTGTCTAAACGCGTTCTTCCAATACCTCATTGGTTTCGAATCGATAGCGCATATTTCGGTAAACACAGACATCGGTGATGTTTGCAGGTGTACCGTTGGGTGTGCAGCGATAGTTCGTGGAGACACGGTAGCGGCCATGTACGGGTAAAACCCGGTGCCAGGTGTGCCCATGTAACATTACCAGACTACCTTTTTGCGGTGTTAGCACTTGCTGGTTCGCGAGATCCTCGTCGACCGGTCCAACGCTGATTTGTCCACGTAAGTGGGAGCCTGGTACAACAACTACCTGACCACCAATGTCAGCACTGATGTTCTCGCTGTAAATCAACCGATTCATGTTGAATACCGCTGGGTTCTCCGGCGTGCAGTCCTGGTGCCAGGCCTGCCCGCTGGTGCCGCGTTTTGAAAACATGGTCATGCAGTACAGCGATTGCCAACCATCACCCAGAATGGCCTGGGTTAGTCGCTGCAGTCGCACGTCGTTCTCGACAGTATCAAAGCTGGCCAGACCTTCCTGCTGCGGAAACCAGGGGATGACTTCAGTTGCGGCTTTGCTGAGAAATTCATCGTTGTGAGAATACTGAGGTGACTCGCCGAAGTGCTCCAGAATAAGTGACTGGTAGTCATCCATCAGAGCGTCGCTGAACATGTCCTCGACTACCACAAAACCCTGCTTCCAGAGCTCAGTTGCCAATGCTGCATAATCTGGATCGCCCATCTATTTACTCTCTGTTGTACGAGGCCGCAAGTGCCGTCAACTGCCCGTTGCGCGATCGCGCTCCAGTAGCAGCGTGCGCAGGTCGTTCATCACCGTATCAACGTGGAGAAAGCCGGTGCTGTAGATATTCCGGATGCGTCGCTCATTATCGATCAGGTACACCCTGAGGATATGGGACATGGTGCCGGCGTAGCTGCCGTCCTCACTGTAGAACATGTTGCGATACTGGCCATAGCCTTCAAGGATGGGTAGCAGTTGCGTCTCTGATGTTGTGGTAAGGAAACGCCAGTCGAAGCCCTTGCGTTGAAAGTGCATCGAATAGTCTCGCATCGCTTGAGGGGTGTCCAGAATTGGGTCAAAGCTCAGGCTGATCAGCCGGACCTCGTTTTTCAGGTCGCTAGTATCCAGCAAGCGCATTTGCAGTTGTTTCATCACGTAGCTGGCCAGTGGACAGCCGTTTACATCCGGACAATGGGTGTAGATAAACCCCATCACCACCAGCTTGTCGCCGACCACATCGTGAAGGCGCAGGGGCTTTCCGCTCTTGTCGATTACGGCGCCATCCACAGCCTCTCCAAGCGGCGGCAATGCATAACTTCCCGCAGACGGAGGTACATACTCCAGTGCCCCGTAGCCGGGGGCCAGGATCTTGCTGGATGTTTCCGCGAATACAGAAACACTGGCGCAGAGCAATACTGCGCCGAGTGAAGGTCCGCGCAGAGCGCGAAGGGCGTGATTCAACGTTTTGAAACCTTGTTTCCGTAAAGCGAGTAAGCACCAAAGCGCATCTGATGGGGAGCCCCTAATTTTTCAGCAATGAAATCGATGGCCATGGTTTGTTCCAGCTTCTTGCCGTCATAGCTATAGAGCTTCAGGTACTGCAGATCCGGTCCGGCAGGCGCGGTCTTATCCCAGTTAGCTAGCAGCGAAGAGGTGTAGTAGAGGCGCTCACCATCCCAGCTCTGTGACACCATGTTTACCTGTTCGCCGATCTTCTCTTCCCAGAGCTGTTTTGCATTGAATGGGTCGCTGATGTCGTAAAGGCGAGTCATGCCGTCATTCCAGGTGTTGATCCACAGGTGCTTGTCGTCGTTGCTAATGGATATATCGACCGGTAGTGGAATCTTCGCAGCATCTCCGATGTCACCCACTTCTTGCGACTGCCACTCTCCCTGCTCGTCGAGATAGATAAGCCATACCTTGGAGGTCAGGGCCGTGGTGGTGAAGCAATAGTCATGCTCCTTGTTCCATGCGCAGCGAACTTCCAGCGGCGCGCCAGGTACGTCGAGCACCTTGATGGGCGTGCGTGCGTGTAAGTCCCAGACCACCACGGTATTGCCGAAAGCCTTCATTGCCTCGGGGTCAGCCATCATTGCGCCGAGGTTCATCATGTAATTGTTCCAACCCGTGAAGGAAGAACTGATCATCACATTGCGACGGGGCAGGGCGCGCACGTCATAGCCGAAGCCGTCGGCGAACTTTCCACCCTTGGTTGATCCTTGAAGATTGTCGTCAGTGGGCATCCAGTAGGTTT
>CALINF010000217.1 GCA_938045215.1 uncultured Halieaceae bacterium
TTTGCGTCAGTCCGGCGCTGCACAGACCAGCCAGCAGCAATGCACTGCTTGTAAACGCCATCAAAGCGCTCAGGGTGGCGTGGCACCAATACCAGCAAACCATCGGTCGCCTGCTGTCGCAATAGGGAAAATGCCGCCAGCACCTGCTCGTCTTCCCCGGGGTGGGTGCTCGCGGCAACCACGACAGGGCGTACATCGGCCGCAATCTCTTTGCGCAGTGCACGCGAAGCCTGAATCAATGCCTCATCAATATCGATATCGTACTTGATACTGCCAGTCACTCGAAGATGACTGGACGGCAACCCCAACGCACAGAACCGATCACCATCGGCCTGAGCCTGGCAAGCCACGCAATCCAGACAACGAAGCATCTCTGCCGTTAATGTTCCAACACGAGCGTAACGACGGGCAGAGCGCGCCGACATTCTGGCGTTGGCCAGCAACACCCGCCCACCCTGCAAAGTCGTGTGGTGAATCATGTTGGGCCAGAGCTCGGTTTCCATAATTATCAGCAGCTTGGGCCTGATCTGGCGCACAAATCGCGCGCAAGATCCCGGCAGGTCCCAGGGCGCATAAACATGAAACACTCGAGTGCCAAATAGGGCTCGCACACGCTCTGAGCCTGTCGGCGTGGTCGTGGTCACCACCAGTTGATGCTGTGGGTAGTCGGCAAGCAAGCGTTCAATCACCGGCGCGGCAGCCAATACTTCGCCGACGGAAACTGCGTGCACCCACAAACAAGGTCGAGTTGAATCGAGCTCGCTCGTGTTGATCAGGCCAAAGCGTTCAGACAGCCGCTTGCGATACTCAGGTGCGAGACGAGACCGCCACAACATGCGCAATACGATAAATGGCACTAAAAGATAGAACAGGGCGCTGTACGCGTGGCGCATCATGCGACTCCGTGGGGACACTCGAACGACGCTCAGGATAACTCTCGAGCGCAATACCCACCAGCGATGGCCGCCATTCGTTGATGGCAATTCAGGCTATAATCGGGGTTTTCTCTGCGTGGCGCTTTCATGGGCGGACATTCTATCGACATCGACATCGTGATCCTGGGCGGTGGTATAGCGGGACTGTGGTCACTGAATCAGTTACGCAACCAGGGCTATAGCGCCGTCCTGCTCGAAACGCAAGCCCTGGGCAGCCACCAAACCATTGCATCTCAGGGCATGATTCATGGCGGTATAAAATACGCTCTCAGTGGTGTCTGGGGGGGTGGCTCCGAGGCCATCTCCGCGATGCCTGACGCGTGGCGTGAGTGTCTTCAAGGCAACGGTAAGGTTGACCTGCGCGGTGCTCGAGTCCTCAGTGAAGACTTCTATCTGTGGTCTGACGGGGACCTGCAATCACGACTGGGCTCTTTCTTCGCCAGCAAGCTGTTGCGTGGGCGCATCGAAAAGCTCAAACCCGCCAGATTCCCGGCACCCCTGCAGGACCCCGGCTTCAAGGGCCAGGTGTATCGACTGATCGATATGGTCATGGACATGCCTTCCGTGATTGAGACCTTGGCAGCGCGCCAGCGCGATGCCATTTTTACGGTCGACTGGACGCAGTCATCGCTCACACAGGTCGCGGGCAATGCGCGAATTCAACTACCGGGCTGCGAACTTGCACCGCAGCGACTATTGCTTACAGCCGGCACCGGTAACGAGGCATTGATACGTGAGCTTGGCGGCCACTCCCCACAAATGCAGAGGCGACCATTGCAGCAGATCATTGTAAAGCATCAATACCGCGAACCTTTTTATGGCCACTGCATGGGCGGCAACCCCTCACCGCGCCTCACAATCTCCAGCCACACGACGCTAAACGGTGACCCTGTATGGTATCTGGGCGGCGACCTTGCGACGCAGAATACAGAAACCTCGCCTGGAGACCTGATAGCGCTGGCGCAAAAAGAACTCGCGCAGCTGCTACCCTGGATTGATCTGGGCGAATGCCAGTGGAGCACAATCAAACTGGATCGGGCTGAGCCGCAACAGAGCGCCCTGCTGCGACCCGACCGCGCTTTCGTTGGTAAAGTAGACTCGGTGGCCAACACTCTCGCTGCCTGGCCTACCAAACTGAGCCTGAGTCCAGACCTTGGTAATGAGATCGACCGATCGCTAGAGGAAGATGGAATAGTCCCCCGCTTCACTCCCGACCTGAAGTCACTTGAGCATCTGCCACGACCCGATATAGCTCCCACCTGCTGGGACGCCCGCTTCCAATGAGCTGGATGCGACCGCTGGGGCGCACAGGCCTTACTATCAGCGCCGTTGGTCTGGGTACGGTCAAGCTTGGACGCAACAGTGGCGTCAAATATCCGCAGGATTTTGAGCTGCCAAGCGACAGTCAAGCCAGAGAGCTGCTAGATCAGGCAAAGGATCTCGGTATCAATCTACTGGATACGGCGCCAGCCTACGGCAACTCTGAAGAGCGCCTGGGTGGCTTGCTGGCAGGGAACCGCAACCACTGGGTGATCGTTAGCAAGGTTGGCGAAGAGTTCAGTGAGGGTCAGTCGCGGTTTGACTTCAGTCCCGAGCATACCCGCTTCTCAGTAGAACGCAGCCTGAAGCGACTGCGCTGCGAACACATTGACGTCGTTCTTGTGCACTCCAACGGCGAAGACCAGGCGATCCTGCAACACTACGGCACAATGGATGCATTGGCAGAACTGAAACAACGCGGGCTCATAGGCAGCTACGGCATGTCGACTCAGACGCTCGCAGGTGGTCTGCAAGCGGCCAACGGCTGTGATGTGCTGATGGTCACCTACAATCCCGCAG
>CALINF010000218.1 GCA_938045215.1 uncultured Halieaceae bacterium
GTCTGCATCTATCAGTGGCGGCCTCAAGGCCCTGCTTGAACACCCCGAACAGATGGCCCTGTGGCGCGATAATCCCGATATGGATATCGGCGCGGCCAAGGAGTTGATTCGTTGGACATCACCGGTGCGGCACATGGTGCGCACAGCGACACAGGATTTTGAGCTGCACGGTAAACAGATAAAAGCCGGCGACAATATTGCGCTGTGGTACCCCGCAGCGAATCGCGACCCCGAAGCATTCGATTCACCCAACACGCTGGATCTGACCCGCGACCCCAAGCAGCAGTTGGCGTTCGGCTATGGCTCACACATGTGTCTTGGACAACACTTGGCGGCAATGGAGGTGGCATGCTTTTTCAGAGAACTGCTACCCAGGCTGGACAAAATCGAGCCCAACGGCGAGGTAGACTGGATACAGGCTATTTTTGTGGGTGGACTAAAGTCTCTGCCGGTGTCTTACGCGTTCAAATCGTAAGCACCACCACGCCGCTACTGGCCGGCGCCAGTCACATTTTTAGCGCTTTCTACCTGTCCTGCATGACCGGTAAAATTTGAGCGTCCGGCCTGGGATGCATCGCGATCACTCGTCCAGGTTTTTGACTTGGCGGCGTCCGCCGAACGATGGCCAGAACCCCCAAAGTTCTTCGGCTCTACCTTGACCTTCGCACCGGTACCCTTGGTAGGACAGGCCTTGTCGGTGAAGGTCTTCTTCCCGGTAGCCGGGTCAGTGCACATATACACACCTGCACTGGCAAGCGGTGACAAGGTCAACACACCGATAAACACCACTATTGCACTACGCATTATTTTGCTTCCCGAATGTCATTGTTTAAGTGCTCAAACACCGAGCCTATAGTGTTCACTTCTGTACTGTCTACGCCTATCTGGACTTTTTCACAGAAATACAGCGCTAGCTGGCTATTTCAACTAAATCAGCAGCTTAGGTCTATCTCTTTAGATCATGTCTACTGCTGAGTGCCTACCAGCTCCCGCTGGGGTATGCTGTCGATTCAATCATTGAGATGCCTTCGAGAGGGCCTGTGGCAGAGACATCGACGTGGGTATTTGGTTACGGGTCACTCATTTATAAAGTGGACTTCCCTTTCATAGAGCGTGAGCCTGCCAGCATTACCGGGTGGGCCCGGCGCTTCTGGCAAGGCTCGCATGATCACAGGGGCACCCCCGAAGCGCCCGGCCGAGTGGTCACACTGATTCCCAAGCCCGGCAGTGTATGCCAGGGCGTTGCCTATCGCATTGAGCACGATGTCTTTGATTATCTCGATCACCGCGAGAAAAATGGCTATCAGCGCATGCAAGCATCCATTGCCCTGCGCGACTCGCAGCGTGAAGTTCGCGGAATCACCTACTATGCAGATGCAGACAACGTTGCTTTTTTGGGACCACAGGCGCATGAACCGCTAGCGCAACATATCGCCAGAGCCGTAGGCCCCAGTGGCCGCAATATTGACTACGCCCTGCAACTGGCAGCGGCGTTGCGCGAACTAGACGAGGAAGATGCTCACGTTTTCGCTATCGAGGCCTTGCTGTTGGAGCAACAAAGCAGGGCCAAGTGACAGTGCTATACGACACTTCGCAAGTAGTCATCTGCCCCGATAACCTGATATCCACAACAGTCAAAACGAGGACAGTACGATGACCCAAAGCAATTGCTGGAAAGATGACACGCAGTACAACTTTGTAGAACTGGTGGATGGGTTGAATCACTACCTGCGCTTGCGGACAACGCCAGTTGGAATGAAGCGTTTTCACAAGGCGAGCGACCTGGACCAGATTCATCGCTTGCGCCGACCACCGGTTGGCGAAAAATTTGCAACCGATCAGATCGTCGGCCAGTCGCGCTGGCTAGGGTACACCCTGGGCATCACCATGGAGAATCTGGTGGGCTCCCAGTGCGGTGCAGTCGTCGGCCTTCACCCGCGAGATGAAGAATTCTTAAGCGGGAACGCTTTCAACGGGGTCTGGTATGGCGACCTGATCAGCAGTTCAAAGCACCAGCATGAGATGAGCTGCGCGTCTTACGGTGAATATGAAGCACTCGTTACATCACCGCTGACCTCGGGGCGCATAGACAACCCCGACATTTGCCTGATCTACGGTACGCCGGGACAAATGATTACGCTGATGAATGGCCTTCAGTATCGCAACTACAAGAAATATACATTCACCTGCGTGGGCGAAAGCGCCTGCGCCGACTCCTGGGGCAATGCCCTGAAAACCGGAGAGCCTTCGCTATCCATACCTTGCTATGCAGAACGCAAATTTGGCGGCGTACAGGACGACGAAATGCTGCTGGCGATACCACCCAGTTTTCTACCAGCTATTATTGAAGGCCTGACCGCACTTAGCCGCACGGGTCTGCGCTACCCAATACCGAATCACGGGCTGGATAAATCACCTATGGCCAGCATGGCGCAGAGCTACGGTTCTTGATTGACTGAGTACTAAAGGATTGCAGGCTCAGACTTGTTGCGATTACTCGTCATCCTCTGCTGCTGCTCGTAGTCGCTCCTGCAACTCCTCCTGCTCAGCGAGTGCGGCCTTGATTTCCAACATAACTGAATCGACATTGGCTTCATGCTCGTCAAGCTCAAACTCGCCCGTAAGTTCCATATCGGGGTGCAAGTCGCCCGCTTCGAATGCGGCCCAAATCTCTTGCGCGTAATGACTCTTGAGCAACTCAGGTGCAAACATACCGTAGTAATTGGTGATGTTGGCTACATCACGCTCAAGCATAGCCTGGGCGTTGTTATTGGCGGCGGCAAATACGGCCTGCGGCAGATCAATAATCACGGGGCCTGTTTCATCCAACAGCACGTTGAACTCCGAAAGATCACCGTGAATGAGTCCTGCGCAGAGCATTCGCATGATATCGACCATGATCAGGTGATGATCTTCCCTGGCCTGCTCCGCCGGCATTGTTACATCGTTGAGCCGGGGCGCAACGTCGCCCTCGCCGTCGGTAATGAGTTCCATGATCAGCACACCATCCACACACCCAAAGGGCTCGGGTACACGAACACCG
>CALINF010000219.1 GCA_938045215.1 uncultured Halieaceae bacterium
CGGTGATAAAACTGGAGCGTCCCGCCGTGCAGCTCTGGTCGCCGTAGTAATCTAAAAAGCGGACGCCTTCATTCGCGATACGATCAATATTGGGAGTGCGATAGCCCATGACGCCATCACTATAGGCGCTGATATTGGTAATACCGATATCGTCTCCCCATATCACCAGAATATTAGGCTTGTCTGCAGCCAGTGCAGGCAGAGCGATCGTAAACAGCGCTCCCAGCGCAAACAGTTTGCGGGGGGTAGTAAATCTCATGACATCACCTGATCGTTATTATTAGTGAGCATGAGTATCTGTTAGGTCTCCGGGAAATTCAAATGTGCACCAAATACCACAGTCTGAACTTGCAAAATTAGCGCTGTTGTATATGATTGCGCCGCCTCTGGTATGAGGCTTGCATGATTCTTTACACGGCCCAATATCTGAGCTCTGAAGGCCACCAGGCCACTAAAATCGTGCATAAATGCGCCGACAGGAACCTGGAGCGCACCAAAACAAGGCAAACGCTGGAGTAAATCATGCCCAACCCGACAGCCAGGACCACTTCCGGATATCGCACTAGCACTACAGACACCACGGTAAGCGGCAAGCCGCTGCAGCATAGCGTGAGTGCACTGCCAGGCAGCACCATGAGCAATATCGTCATGGCGGAAATGCTACTGCTGCAAGCTGTAGTGGAAAGCGCGGCAGTGATTGGCGAGGGGCTAGATGAGCTGGGAGCTCAGCTGACCAGCAAGGAGCCTGCGCAAAGGTCAGTCTCGGGCGTACTTATTCGTACAGCCAACGCCGCACTGGAACCCTACACCACACGGCTGAACTTTCTCCAGGAACTACAAGACCTGCAGGAAGAACAGGAACTGCGCTAGGCGAGACAGGCGGCACCCGATTTCACTATACTGCGGCGCAACAACTATACGAGGTGCGCCATGGCGATCGGTTCCTGGGATCCCGACAATCAGGCCGCAGCAGCGGCCCTCACTCTGGATCCTCCTACACTGACACATCTGTTAACGCTCGCAGAGACCTTGCCCCTGGATGCCCTGGAGCAACACCTGACTGCGCAGCAAAGTGAGCGTCTGGCCGGCGTGATGCAATTGGATCCAGCAGACTGGAAAGCAGCTGCAGAGAGCCTGACCGATGCCCAACTGCTGAACCTGATCCGGTTCCTTTGTGTAGCAGAGAATCTGCCAGGATGGGAGGCTGGTGAACGCTCCCCGGTTATCCCGTTGGCACGCGAACTGCGCACCCGCGGCCAGAGACTGGATAAGGATCTGCTGCGCTGGATTCGCTCGGTGAGTGAAAATCGCTTCCTGCCCTACGGCCCCTTATAGACTTCGGACAACCCCAGGCGGCGCGTGCTAGCCCTTTTTATTGAAAGCGGCGAGCTGCTCAGCGGTCGCCTCCTTCTGGTATGAATCTTTCCACTCCCCGTAGGGCATGCCATAGACGCGTTCGCGCGCCGCATCGTAGTCTACGCTGACACCAGCCTCTTCGGCCGCGGCCACATACCATTTGGACAGGCAATTCCTGCAAAAGCCCGCCAGATTCATCAGCTCGATATTCTGCACGTCCTTACGCTCGTCCAGATGCGCCAGCAGGCGACGAAACACCGCGGCTTCTATCTTGTCTAAATCACTCATTACTGTTCATGCTCCTTTGTGTGGCCAGTTGTAACCAAAGCTGGCGCAGGGCCTCGCCCTGCCCCGCAAATCGCCAGGTATGTTGGTCAAACTCATCCACAGGCAGCCAGAATGCCTGCTTTACTTCACCAATATGCACAGGGTCAATCATCCCGGATTCTGCATGAATTGCACACAGATACAGGTTGAACCCGGTGTCAAAGGTATGCAGCAATCTCCCTGGCATGAGATCCAGGCCGGTTTCCTCCAGAGTTTCACGGTGAGCTGCACACTGCGCCGACTCACCAGCCCGAGCGCTACCGCCAGGTGGACCAATGCCGCCCAACCGCCCCTGAACAACCAGGGCTCTGCCGTGAACCAGCGCGAGGCAACCGGCGCTGGGTGCATAATCTGGCGGACCCACGTACGGGCACACTGGCTCTGACTGTGTGCAGCCTGTCACGGCAGCAAGCAATACAATGAGACACAAACGATTTGCCAGGGGCATGGACTCTCTTTTTCCCTCAGGAGTACTGCAACGAAACCCGCTCGCTGCCAACACAATCGCGCAGTGACTGGATCAGTTCGTCACTGGGAATCACCTGCCAGCGCTCTCCCAGTTGCACCTTGGCGAGATTGTGCTGTTGACGGTATACCAGTGACACTGGGCAGGTTCCGCCCGCCGCACTGCTGAGCATGGATTCGAGCGTGTCGGAGAAACTGTCACACAGCATGTCTTGTGTAACATCGATACGCAATTCTCTAGCATAGTTCTGACGCGCTTCGAGCAGACTACGCACTTCCTTGGCACGCATGACCAGCCCGCCGGAAAAGTCATCCTGCGCCAACCGTCCTTCTACAATAATGATCGTGTCTTTCACCAGCAATTCGCGGTGTGCGTTATACGCTTCTGAATAAACGGTAACCTCTATACGTGCGCTACGATCATCCAGCTGCAGGATAGCCATGGTGCCGCGCTGTGTTTTCATTGTACGGGCGGACATAATCAAACCTGCCAATACCTGGTTTCCCTGCTTGTCGGCACGCAAATCAGCAATACGTACTGGCGCGAACTTGCGCACCTCAGCCTCATACTCATCGATAGGGTGGCCGGTTACATACAAGCCCAGTGTGTCTTTCTCGCCACCCAGCCGCTCTTTGTCTGACCAGGCGCGCACATGACGGAACCCGGCGTAGACGTCACTAGAGTCAGCAGATGACGACGGCACCACCTCGCCAAACAGATCTTCAATACCGCTGTCGCGGTTACTGGCGTTTTGCTCAGCCGCTTTGAGCGCATCTTCCAGCGATGCCATCAATACCCATCGGTCTTCCTGTAAGGCGTCAAATGCGCCAGAGCGAATCAATGCGTCAATTGCCTTGCGATTGACCCGCTTGGGATCTGTGCGCGCACAAAAGTCAAACAGATCCTTGAAAGGGCCCTCGGCCTCACGGGTTTTCAGGATGTTTTCGATTGGTCCTTCACCCAGGCCCTTGATCGCACCCAGCCCATAGATAACTTCCTGCGTCGCATTGACCGTGAACATATGCTGCCCCTCGTTCACATCCGGCAGTTTCAGGGTGAGGCCCATGCGCCGGCACTCCTCTACCAGCGTGACGATTTTGTCGGTATTGTCGAGTTCTGAACTCATCACAGCAGCCATAAACGGCGCCGGGTAATGCTGCTTTAACCAGGCAGTCTGATACGACACCAGCGCATACGCCGCGGAGTGTGACTTGTTGAAACCGTAGCCTGCGAACTTTTCTACCAGATCAAAAATCTTTATCGCCAGCGTCCCGTCCACGCCCTTGGACCTCGCACCATCCTCAAAAATGGTGCGCTGCTTGGCCATCTCCTCGGGTTTCTTCTTGCCCATAGCGCGGCGCAGCATATCAGCGCCACCGAGCGTATAGCCCGCCAGCTCCTGGGCGATCTGCATTACCTGCTCCTGATACAGAATAATACCGTAGGTCGGCTCCAGGATTGGTTTGAGCCACTCGTGCTGATAGCTGATGTCGGGGTAGGAGATTTCCTCACGACCGTGCTTACGATTAATGAAGTTTTCAACCATACCCGATTGCAACGGGCCGGGCCGGAACAAGGCAACCAGAGCGATTATATCCTCGAAGCGGTCGGGTCTTAACCGGGAGATCAGCTCCTTCATACCCCGGGATTCCAACTGGAAAACAGCTGTGGTTTCGGCCGACTTGAGCAACTCAAAGGTCGGTGCGTCATCCAGTGGAATCTGAATGATATCCAATGGCAGTTCACCCTGCTGGCTGCGCACCGAGTTAATCATTTTCACGGCCCAGTCGATGATCGTCAGTGTGCGCAGGCCCAGGAAATCGAACTTGACCAGCCCCGCATCTTCGACATCGCCTTTATCGTACTGGGTTACCAGACCGCCGCCGGACTCATCACAGAACAGGGGTGAAAAATCTGTCAGCCGTGAGGGCGCAATAACCACACCGCCCGCGTGTTTACCCACGTTACGGGTAACACCCTCCAACTGGATCGCCATGTCCCATATTTCCTGGGCCTGGTTGTCATCTCGGAGAAAGTCACGCAGGGGCTCTTCCTGCTCCAGCGCCTTGGCCAGCGTCATGCCAACCTCAAAGGGAATCATTTTCGACAGTTTGTCTGCCAGCCCATAAGGTTTGTCCTGTACCCGCGCGACGTCACGCACAACCGCCTTGGCCGCCAGAGTACCAAAGGTAATGATCTGCGATACCGCTTCGCGTCCGTAGGTATCGGCAACATAATCAATCACCAGATCGCGCTTCTCCATACAGAAGTCGACGTCGAAGTCCGGCATTGAAACCCGCTCCGGATTCAAAAAGCGTTCGAACAGCAGGTCGTATTGCAGCGGGTCAAGATCGGTAATTTCCAGCGCATAGGCCACCAGCGAACCGGCACCTGATCCGCGACCTGGACCGACAGGAATGTCGTGCTGTTTGGCCCAGCGGATGAAGTCCATCACAATCAGAAAGTAGCCGGGAAACCCCATCTGAATAATGGTGTTGAGCTCGAACTCAAGTCGCTCTGTGTAGGCCGTGCGCCCAGCCACAGAGTCATCTCGGCCATCTGAGAGAATCACCTCGAGCCGTTTGTCCAAGCCTTCAAACGACAGCTGACGAAAGTACTCATCCATCGTCATACCGGCAGGCACCGGATAGTCGGGTAGATAGGGTTTACCCAACTCGAGCACAACATTGCAGCGCCGGGCAATCTCTACAGTATTGGCCAGCGCTTCAGGCAGGTCACGAAAAAGCTCCGCCATCTCCTGCGGAGAGCGCAGATACTGCTGCTCGGTGTAGGCTCGATTGCGACGAGGATCGTCAAGGGTGCGCGATTCGCGAATACACACGCGCGCCTCATGCGCTTCAAACTCGGTAGCGTCTTTGAAACGCACGTCGTTGGTTGCGACAACCGGGCACTGCATCTGCTCGGCTAACTCTACCGCCGCGTGCAGATGGGCTTCATCGCTCTCGCGTCCCACCCGATGCACTTCCAGATAGTACCTGCCGGGATACAGGTCCATCCAATAGGCTGCACGTTCTGCGGCAAGCTCCGGCTTACCAGACACCAGAGCCTGACCAACATCGCCAGCGGCCCCGGCCGACAATGCGATTACGCCCTCGGCGTGTTGTTCCAGCCACTTTCGCTCTACAAAGGGAACGCCAAGCTGTTGACCCTCGGTGTAGGCCTGCGAAATCAATTGCGTAAGATTGCGATAACCCGCCTGATTCATCGCGAGCAGGCACAGGGGGTGGGCGCGATCGGGATCGTCGGCCTGCTTTACATTCAGGTCTACCCCGAAGATGGGCTTCACACCAGCTGCAAACGCGGCCTTGTGCATCTTGACCAGGCCATAGAAATTACAGACATCGGTCATGGCCACAGCAGGCATACCGAGTTCTGCCACGCTCTCTACCAGAGGCTTGATCCTGAGCAGACCGTCGACAATGGAATATTCGGTATGGAGGCGAAGATGAACAAAATCTGGCATGCCAGAATTCTACTCCGGCCGAGAGGCCGCTAACAGTTTTTTTACCGGCGCATAGCTTTTTCGATGAACAACTGTAACTCCCAGCTTGTCCAGCGCCTGCAGGTGGGCAGCGGTGGGATACCCTTTGTGGCGGGCAAAGCCGTATCCCGGGTAGAGCTCATCCAGAGCCGTGAGCTCAGCATCACGCTGCACTTTGGCCAGTATCGACGCAGCGGCGATGGCCGGAACGCGAGCATCACCCTTTATCACGGGTTCGGAGGCGTAGGGCCATCTGGGTAAATGATTGCCATCTACCAGCACATACGTGGGCTGCGGATCCAGCAGTTGCACCGCGCGGTGCATAGCCAGCAGCGACGCTTGCAAAATATTCAGTGTATCGATCTCCTCCACACTGGCCCTGGCGATGGACCAACACAGCGCGTCTTCTTTGATCTGCACAGCCAACGACTCGCGCCGCAATGCTGTCAGTTTCTTTGAGTCATTGAGCCCGGCGATAGGCTTGTCAGGATCGAGGATCACTGCCGCGGTCACTACATCACCCGCCAGCGGCCCTCTGCCAACCTCATCGACTCCAGCGACCATGCCCGAGACATGGCGACTGTCCAGGCTGAACAGGTCAGGCATCATCTGTTTTCTTCCTGCCGATCAATGCCAGTAGCGCATTCGCCGCGCGCTGCGCGTAACTGAGAGAAAGTAACTCGCGCAGGGAGGCAAACGCCTCCTGTTGTTCTTCAGCCCTGACACCCCCGGCAAGCAGTTCCGATACTACTGGCGCGAGTGTATCCGCACACACGTCTCCCTGAAAAAACTCCGGTACTACTGGCTTGTCCAGCAGGATATTGGGCAACGATACATAAGC
>CALINF010000220.1 GCA_938045215.1 uncultured Halieaceae bacterium
CCCAACGCCAAACGACACAGCGCCAGCAGACCTGTCTGCTTCGGCCACTGCTTACTAAGGAGTCGACTATGCCCAGCATGCCAAATCCTCTCAATCTCTTGCGCCGCATAAACGCGAAGATAAGTCGCAAGAATAAAATCTTTGCGGCAATCGTGACCGCATCAATGATCTCAACCGGCACCCTCATGGCGACGGCGCCAAAGCACGACCCGGCCGAGGTAGAGGAAAAGTCATGGCCGGTGAGCAGTGTTACCGCTCACATCGAAACACTGGCGCCAGAACTGCAGCTATTTGGGCGAGTGGAAACACCCAACCACGCAACGCTGAGCGCTGCAGTGGAGGCGCAGGTTCTCGCGCTGGCGGTGCAGGAGGGGCAGGCAGTAAAGGCTGGTGAGCTGCTAGTTGCTCTCGACCCCGCCGAGGAACAACTGCGCCTGCAACAACGCGAGGCCGATCTCAACGACGCTCGCTCACTGCTACAGTCAGCCCACCGCGATATCACCACAGATCGTGAGGTGCTGGCGCATATGGAAGATCTTCATGCGCTCACGCGCAGCAAGGCGCAGCGGCTCAAAACCCTCAATACAAAGCAACTGATAGCAACAGAACAGTTGGAAAACACGCTGCAGGAGGTTGCACGCCAGGCTATCGAACTGTCACGCCAGCAAGCACTGGTAGACAATCATAGCAACCGCCTCGCCAGTGCTGAGGCTGCCGTAGAGCGGGCCAGTGCACAACTGGAGAACCAGCGACTGAACCTGGCCCGCACAGAAATTCGAGCGCCTTTTGATGGACGCGTGTCGAGCATGCTCGTCTCCCCTGGTGATCGGGTTCGATTGGGTCAGGAGCTCGTTGCGGTATACGACACATCTGCCATGCAGGTTCGCGTGCCGGTTCCCACAGACGCAATTGCGCAGCTGAAATCCGCACTGCGCATGGGCACAGACATCCGGGCGACACTGACGGATTCCGGGCTAGTGGCAGAACTCTCACAGCTCGCTGGTGCGGTCAGTCAGGGGCGCACTGGCGCCGACGCTATTTTTACTGTTGCTGATCCACACAACTTCCTTGAACTGGGCCGTGCAGTGGATGTGAAAATCAAACTACCCGAGATTGATAACGTGATCGCCCTTCCCCTCTACAGCATTTATGGCAATCGCCGCGTCTATGTGATCGAGGAAGAACGCCTGCGCAGTGTTTCCATTGCGCCGCTGGGACAGCGGGTTAACGGCGCGGGCGACGTTGAGGTGCTTATAGACGGCAGCCAGTTGGCAGCCGGCGCAGCCATTCTCGCGACTAATCTACCCAAGGCCACAAGTGGGTTGAAGGTTCAGGTGATCAATAACGAGATTGCGCTGGCCGGCACCAACAATCCGGGCTGAACCCATTAAGGTTAGTCCAAGCTAATCTTCAAAAAGGCTTCCTGTACAGCGAGACGATCTTCCCAACATCTACTATAGTGCTGATGCTAACAAGCCGGATCACAGCGCGCGGCGCAGGAAACCTGCCACCGCCTGCCCCGGTCTAACCAATTATCAGAGGAAAGATCAAATGGAAGATATGGGAATGGGTGATGTATTGAGCCTGTATATCGTGCCATGGGGTATTCGCATCGCGCTCGCCCTGGCTATTTTTTACATTGGTAAGAAAGTCGTTGGCATTGTGGTGGGCGTGGTCCAGCGCCTGATGCGCAAGCAAGAGACAGACGAGATTCTGGTCAGCTTCATCAGCGCTATTATCCGTTGGGTGCTGCTGCTATTCGTTGTGATTGCTGCGTTGAGCCAACTGGGTATTGATACCACCTCGTTGATCGCACTACTGGGTGCCGCTGGCCTCGCGATAGGCCTGTCACTGCAAAGTTCGCTATCCAATTTTGCCGCTGGCGTGATGTTGATCGTGTTTCGCCCATTTACCAAAGGTGACTTCATTGACGCCGGTGGCGCCATGGGTGTCGTGGACAAAATCAGTATCTTCACCACCATACTGACCACAACAGACAACAAGGAAGTCATCATCCCCAACGGTGCCATCATGGGCGGCAATATCACCAACTTCAGCGCCCGACCCACCCGCCGAGTGGATATGGTGTTTGGTATTTCTTATGACGACGACATTCGCAAGGCCAAGACTATCCTCGAGGAGATTATAGCGGCCGATGATCGCGTGCTCGCCGAGCCTGCTCCAGTCGTTTCTATCAGCGAGCTCGCTGACTCCAGCGTCAACTTCGTGGTACGCCCGTGGGTGAATTCTGCAGATTACTGGGCAGTGCTGTGGGAAACCACAGAGTCCGTCAAACTGAAATTCGACGAGGTTGGAATCAGCATTCCCTACCCCCAGATGGACGTGCATCTCAACAAGAGCGAGTAAGCACTAGAGCCGCGTAAGCAGCAATTTTTTACACTAATCGATGCCCGTGTTGTGTTATAACGCGGGTATCGATTTATTCCATTTCGCCCAGCATGAATCGAAGCAACATCTTCAGGATGCTGCGTTGGGCAGACAGTGGTCTTTCCTGTGTCCAGCGCTAAACGACAGATAGTACTTTCAGCCATCATGGTAGCCGGAGCTGTCGCCGTGACAATGCTGCTCTACCTGAACAAACCACCCACTGAAATCAAGGAGCCGCAGTACACGCCGGTTACGGTGGATGCTGCTGAGGTTATCCTCGAGACGATCCGCATTCCTGTGCAGGCTCAGGGAATCGTCTCTCCACTGCGCGAAACCGAGTTACAGGCAGAGGTACGCGGACGCGTGGTAGAGGCATCACCCAACTTCAACGTGGGCAGTTTCGTCGAGCAAGATGAAGTTCTGCTGCGCATCGACCCACGTGATTACCAAACCAGCCTACTCAGGGCGCAGGCTGCAGTGGAGTCCGCCGAATCCAGCCTGGCCCAGGAGAAAGGACGCGCACAGGTTGCATTGAAAGAGTGGCAGAAGTTACCAAAAGGCAGCCAGCGCAGCCCGGAAGCCCGCGACTTGTACCTGCGCAAGCCTCAGCTGGAGCTGGCAGAAGCGCAGCTGCTGGCAGCACGCGCCGATCTGAACACCGCCAGAGACAATCTTGAGCGAACAATTGTTCGGGCACCATACCGAGCGTTGATCCGTGAGAAAAACACCGAGTTGGGACAGTTCGTCAATATTGGCAGTAAGCTCGCCCACGTCTTTGCCGTTGAGCTGGCCGAAGTCCGCCTGCCCATTCCCCAAACCCGACTGCCTTATCTCGATATTCCAGGCGTGCAGGGTTATGACACTGCCGTCCCGATCGACCTGTATACCGACGTTGCAGGTACCGTACGCCATTGGGATGCCACACTGCATCGCACCGAAGGCGTCTACGATGAACGATCCCGCGCTCTGTTCACCGTGGCAAGAGTCGAGGATCCCTACGCCCTGGAACATCCAGGGCGTGCACCACTGCGCATGGGTACCTTCGTGAATGCAAATATCATTGGCAAGGCCATCCCCGGACTTGTCGCGTTGCCGCGGCATATACTGCGCGCCGGCAATCAGATATGGATAATCGACGAGGACAAACGGCTACGCAATCGCACAGTAAGTATCCTGCGCACAGGTGGCGATGAGATATTCGTCAGCGCGGGCCTCGATAGTGGAGAACTCGTATCGCTGACCGCGCTCGATAGTAATTTCGAAGGCGCTGAGGTCGACATTGTATCGCGACGCATGACTTCGGATCGGGATGCCCCCGAAGTTGTTGTACCGGAGCAGCCCGAGGCACCCGAACTATCTGTAATGCCTGCATCACCGGAACCAGCTGCCTCGGTTGAATCGTCTGAACCGATAGAAACTCCCGCGCTAACGACAGCCACAGCAAACGACGCTGACCTGGCCGCCAGTAACCGATGAGCGATAACCCAAACAAGGGCATCATTGCCTGGTTTGCCCATAACCCGGTAGCCGCGAACCTCTTGATGATCGTCATCATGGTGGTTGGCTTTGCCTCTGCGCTGAGTATCCAGCGCGCCATGTTTCCGCTGCTGGATATTGATCGCATTATTGTCACGATGGCCTACCCCGGTGCTGCACCAGAAGAGGTGGAGCAAGGCATCGTTCTCAAAATAGAAGAAGCCATCAACGACATCGATTCAATCAAGCGAGTGGAATCGGATGCGTATGAATCGATGACGCGGATCATCATCGAACCGCAGGAAGGCACCGATCTTGCCAAACTCATGGACGAGATCAAGAACAACATCGACGCGGTACAACAATTCCCCGAGGGGGCTGAAAAACCGATCATACGTCAGCCTGAACTGCTGATTCCGGCGATCACTGTTCAAATTTCTGGCGCGATGAATGAGCGCAGCATGAAGTCGCTGGCGGACGAACTGCGTCGTGACCTGCTTACGTTACCAGAAGTCACCTCTGCCACTGTGGTTGGCGCGCGGGAATATGAAATCGGCATCGAGATCTCCGAGTCACTACTGCGTGAATACCATCTCACGCTGGGAGAAGTTGCGCGTACGATCGCCAACTCCTCACTGGACCTGCCGGCGGGTTCGGTAAAGACGGAAAACGGCGACATTATGCTGCGCACTGTTGGTCAGGCCTATGTGCAAAGTGACTTCGAGTCTATTGTGTTGCGAACATGGCCCGATGGTACCCGGCTGCTGCTGGGCGATATCGCCAATGTGGTGGACGGGTTCGAAGACAGCGAGGGCTTTGCCTCATTCAATGGCGCTTACTCCCTGGGCGTTGAAGTCTACGCCATGGGCAAACAGGACATCATCGATACAGCGACAGCAACCCGGCGCTACATTGAAGAGAAGCAGGCGCTCCTGCCACCGGGTGTCGAGTTGGAGGTATGGGCCGATATCACCTACTACCTCAAAGATCGTCTCGGCATGATGGTGCGCAACCTCGCGCTGGGCGCTCTGCTGGTATTTATCGTGCTGGCGCTGTTTTTGGAAATCAAACTCGCGTTCTGGGTCATGCTGGGTATCCCGGTGTGCTTCCTGGGCGCAATGGCGCTCATTCACACACCGTATATCGATGCCAGCCTGAATATGGTGAGTATATTCGGCTTTATCCTGGTGTTGGGGATTGTGGTCGACGACGCAATTATCATGGGCGAGAGCGCCTACTCCGAACAGGAAAAACACGGCCACAGCATTGCCAGCGTGGTCAATGGCGTGCACCGGGTAGCCACCCCGGCAACGTTTGGTGTGCTCACAACGATAGTCGCCTTTCTCCCAACCCTGTTTATCGATGGCGTCTTCGCTGCTTTCCCCGAGGCATGTGGCTGGGTGGTAATCCTCTGCCTCTGCTTTTCACTGATTGAGTCAAAATGGATTCTTCCCGCTCACCTGGCTCACAGCAAGCCCACTACCAACCCGCTACTACTGAAGGTTGACCACCTGCAGGAAGGCATCAACCGCAGATTGTCTTCGTTTGTGAAGGAGCGCTATACGCCGTTCGTACAGCGCTGTATCGCGAACCGCTATGTCACCCTGTTTTTCTTCCTGTCACTACTGATCATGAGTGCCGGACTGATTGCCGGCGGCTTGGTAAGAACCGTCATTGCCCCTGAAGTACCGGGCGAATTTGTCTCGGTAGAGTTACGCATGACCGAAGGCACACCCGAGACGCGCACGCAGGAAACGGTAAAAATGATCGTTGAGGGCCTCGACCGACTGGAGCGCGAGTATCAGGTTGAATATGGCACCGACCAGGCGCTGGTAAAGCATGTGGCGGCCTATGGATTTGACCGTATCAACGGCAAGATTTTCGTTGAACTCGAAAAAGCTGATAAGCGTTTCATCAATATCCCGGAGATTGAAAAACGTTGGCGAGAACAGGTTGGCACACTGCACGGCGTGGACATATTTTCAATTTCCAGCGACAGCGGACCCAGCTTTGGGCCCTCCATCTCCTTTGATCTGATGCATGCCAATTTCGATACGCTGCGTCTGGCTTCTGAGGAACTCGAAGAAGCCATGCGTCACTACGCGGGTGTTTATGACGTGCGCAATGGCGCCAGCGATACCTCGGATGAGTTTCATCTGGACATTATGCCCGAGGCTGAGTCTTTGGGCCTATCAAGGTTCGATCTGGGCAACCAGGTGAGGCATGCGTTCTACGGCGCCGAGGCACAGCGGGTACAGCGAGGCATTGACGAGGTCAAGGTCATGGTGCGCTATCCCGCCGCCGATCGAAAAACCGTGGGCAGTCTCAGCGATATGTACATACGCACCACCGATGGTGGTGAACTGCCCTTTGAAACCGTTGCCAGCCTGGAGGTCAAGCAAGGGTTGATCAAAGCCACCCACATCAACTTTCAACGCGCAGCCGAGCTCACAGCGGAGGTCGATAAAACCGTTATTGAACCCTCTGAAGTAGTGGCCGATATTCGCAAGAATATTCTTCCTGCGCTAATGCTGAAATACCCGGGACTCAGCCACGAAACATCTGGCATGTCCAACGAAGAAGCTAAATTTGCCCGCAGTATGGCAATCGGGTTTTCACTGGCTTTGTTTGGTATCTATGCGCTGCTGGCCATTCCCACCAAATCCTACCTGCAACCCCTGATCATAATGGGCGTCATACCGTTTGGCATCATCGGCGCGATTGCCGGACACTGGCTGATTGGCTTACCCATCAGCCTGATGTCGGTAATGGGCGTGATTGCACTGAGTGGCGTGGTCGTTAACGACAGCCTGATTCTGGTGGACTACATCAATCGGGCAGTGCAGCAAGGCCAGCGTCGCTACGATGCGGTTATCGAAGCAGGACAGCGTCGCTTCCGCGCCATCTTGCTCACCTCGCTAACCACATTCTTCGGCCTGGCACCCATGCTGCTGGAGAAGAGTACTCAGGCGCAGGGTATCGTCCCCATGGCCGTCTCGCTTGCATTCGGCATTGTCTTTGCCACAGTCATCACGCTGCTGCTAGTACCCTGCCTGTATCTCATTCTTGAAGATATCAATCGGCTCTGGCAGCGACTGCTGGGCAAAAAAACGGACAAGCTGGAGCCGATCGCTCCCCGGTCAGCGGACAACCTCACAGCTGATACAGCGAACATATAAATTTCGGGGGTCTTGCAAACTGCCAACCAGCTCGGCGGCGCGACTCAGTGGTTCCAGCATGCGCGACACCACCTGCAGTTCTGCGTTTTGTTCAATAAGGCCCAGACTACCGAAAGAGTCGTTCAACTGCTGCAGTAGTAAGTCACGTGGCGATAACGGCATCTGTTTGAAGTCGACAGAATAGGTCGACAGGCCTGCCAATTGCGCCGCCGCTTCCACCGCGTCGTCCAGTCCCCCTAGTGCGTCTACCAGCCCATTTTCGAGCGCATCCTCGGCGCTCCAGACGCGCCCCTGCGCAATTGCGTCCACTTGCTCAAACGTCATGCTGCGACCGTTAGCCACGATGTCTACAAAACTACGGTAGGTATGATCGACCGCGGCGCGAAATGAGGTTGCCAGATCAGGATCGAGTGCTCTGTCGACGCGCAGAGTGCCCGCCAGCGGCGTGGTGCCCACACCGTCTGTACCAATGCCTGCCTTATCCAGCAATCGCTCAAATGTAGGGAAGGCAGCAAACACCCCAATGCTGCCCGTGATGGTTGTGGGTGTGGCCCAAATCTGATCGGCATCGGCAGCTATATAGTAGCCCCCCGATGCAGCGACGCTACCCATCGATACGACCACCGGCAGACCCTGCGACTTCGCATCCAGAACCGACTGACGTATGACTTCAGAGGCAAAGACACTGCCACCGCCACTATCGATGCGCAGAACGATGGCCTGCACACCCGGCTGCTGCGCTGTTTCACGAATGAGGGCAGACAGACTGTCACCGCCAATCTCACCGGGCGGTTGATCGCCAGGGAGAATGTTCCCTTTGGCGGTGACAACCGCAACCGTCGCACCCGTGGCAGGCATCTCAAACGGGCGTTTGAATTGTAGATATTCGTCGAACATTACTGCCTCGTACAGGCCCTCGTGATCGCGCGCGCCTACCTGCTCTATCAGGTAGTCATTTGCCTCTCCCCGGGTCATGAGGTGATCGACCAGGCCGGCCTGTAACGCCAATTCGGCGCTATCACCGCCTGCGCTGGTCAGAGCGGCTGCATAACGCTCGACAAATTGATCAACCGCTCCCGGCTCAAGCCCGCGCTCCTGCTCCACAGCCGCCGTAAAGGTAGACCAGAGTCCGCCCAGCCAGCGCTGCGTGATCTCGCGCTCCCCTTCAGACATATCATCACGCAGGAAAGGCTCGGCCATCGATTTGTGCTCGCCCGCCTTGAACACGTGCATGGTGACATAGGCCTTATCGAGTGCCGCGCGAAAATAGTTGCGATAGCTGGCAAACCCTTCCAGTGCAACCCCTCCCATAGGGTGCAGGATGACGGCATCGGCCTCGGCGGCAATCAGATACTGCTGCTGGGTGTAGTAATCACCATTTGCGATCACTGGTTTACCACTGGCCTTAAAGGTTTCTATTGCGGCGCCGATCTCCTGGCTCTTACTGATCCCTACCGCAACCAGGTAATCGAGTTCCAGCACCAGCGCCGATACCGACGTATCCTCTGCCGCCATTTCAATGGCATCTACCAGGTCACGCAATAACACTTCGCGCTCTGACGGTGAAGGCTCCGATAGCAACACACCGAGGGGCTCGACAAACGATTTTTGATCAACGATCTGACCTGCAGGATTAACCAGCAGCGCGTAACGTTCCGGCAGTGAAGCTGACGCACTGTCCTGATAAGCAAGGTAAACCACAGCGATGATCGCAAGAAACAGGAGATTCAATACGGCTACCCGGACAAAGGTCAGACTGCGCCACAATCCGCTGATTAGCCGACCCAACACTGAAGAAATACTCATAATCGCTCCGAAACTCAGGACTGTATGACTGTGCCAGCGCGCAGTTGTGGGCCACGTTTGCGCACGTACAACATTGCCGATAAGAAGAGGCCGACAACCGCGACCAGACTTCCGATTGCAACGGGGTTACCCGGTTCTGCAAAAATACGCTCTACTGCGACAATAAAGTACATAAGACAGACAAAACACAGCCAGATAAAACTGGTCATGCTGTCTTTGAGCATGGCAGGCACAAACATCATCAGGGGTAACATTCTAAGCCCCAGGATGACATACCAGGGCATAGCCCGCACCAGGCCATCGTAGGCCTGCAGAAACAGCAAAAGGCCCAGGCACAACCACAGCAGCAGCCAGCACCATTTGGACAGTCCGCTGCGAGGCACCGCCGTCATTGGGCAACCGCCAGAGACGCTATCCGCTGCCCGAGTGCCCGACATAGCGCCGCTTCTGTCTTACTCAGTGCTCTGCTGTTGTCATCGCCCGCCCAATGACTGGCGCCATAGGGGGTTCCGCCCGATTGCGTAGTCATCAAGCCCTCTTCGCTGTAAGGCAAACCCGCAATGATCATGCCGTGGTGTAGCAGGGGTAACATCATGCTCAGTAAGGTGCTTTCCTGACCGCCATGAAGACTGGACGTAGACGTGAACACACAGGCCGGCTTATCGATCATGGCGCCACTGAGCCACAACGCAGAACTCTGGTCGACAAAATATTTCAGCGGTGCAGCCATATTGCCAAACCGAGTGGGACTACCCAACGCCAGGCCAGCGCAGTCACGCAAGTCATCCATGTCACAGTAGAGCGGCCCATCATCAGGTACATCAGGCTCAGTGCACTCCACCACGGTGGACACCGCAGGTACGGTGCGCAAACGGGCCGACATACCGCTGACCAACTCGACACCTCGAGCCACCTGTCGAGCCATCTCTGCTGTTGCGCCCGCACGAGAATAGTACAGAACAAGAATATAGGGCGCGGCCATCAGGCGAGTAGGTCCAGTACATTCTCGGGGGGACGTCCCAGCACGGCTTTGGAACCGCACACGACGACAGGTCGTTCCATCAACCGTGGACACGCGGCCATCGCGGCTATGTAGTCCTCTGCAGTCGATTCTTCACTCAGCCCCTGCTGTTGGTACTCTGTCTCACCACGTCGCACCAGATCTGCCGCCTCGATGCCGAGCTTAGAAAGCAAATCTCTTATCTGGGGCGCTGTAAGAGGCGTCTCGAGATATAACACGATTTCTGGCTCGACGCCGTTTTCTCGCAACAGGGCCAACGTGTTTCTCGACTTGGAGCAACGCGGATTGTGATAGATGGTGAACTGGTTCATGTGGACGTTTCCTGATCCGGTAAGCGCGGCACATTATAGCAAACAGCAGGGCATTGCCGGCGTACGCCGTACAATT
>CALINF010000221.1 GCA_938045215.1 uncultured Halieaceae bacterium
TTTACAGTTCTCGGCGATCTGCGGCAGCACCACAAACTGGTTTCCGGTTGCGAATGCCGTTATCAGTGTGTCACGAAAGGTAACCAGAACCTGCCGAAATGGAATACCGCTAAGTGCAGACATCAGACCGGGGAACACCCAAAAGGTGATGAGCAGCGCTATGCTGATATACGTGACCAGGTACACCTGAACCCGACCCAGCTCTTCGACAGTCATGGTCCCGGCCGCCGCAGCAGCTATGGCAAATATTCCGTAGGGGGTCAGCTTGATTATGGCGCCATTGATGCTGGCCAATGCCTCCGTCAGTCCGTCAAAGATAATCAACACACCTGATTTGTCCTTGACGGAAATCAGTGCCACACCGACAAGAATGCTGAAGAAAACAACCGCTGGAACCAGATTATTGGAGAGAGAGTAAAAGACATTGGATGGCAGGTAGAGCTCCAACAAATCTACCTGCTGTGGTGGCTCAGCCACAGGACTGCCGAAGAAGGAGGCGGTATCGAGGTGGGGGAACGCCAGCGCACCAGCAAAGATAATCAACAGAGCCAGGCCCCAGATTGCCAGAAGCACACCCGTGCCACGCACGGCAAGCCGCTTGGCCTGGTCCAGCTGCATACGCCCGAACCCGGCGATCAGGGACACAATGATGTATGGCAGCACGGTTACTTGCAGCAGCTTGACGAAGATGTCGCCAAACACCTTCAAGCCCGCCACCATTTCTCCAAAAAACAGACCCGTGGCAATCCCAAGCGCCAGGCCAAGGAAAATGCGAGTAGACAGACTCATACGGCAACGATTCTCACAGCAAATAGCGCGAGACTAGCATAAAAGCAGCTGGCGATTAGCCTAATCAGCGCCCCAACCTGCTGAGGTTACTCAGGAAGGGCCAGCCCAGCGAGAGATAGATGGCATCGAGGTCATCTTCGGTGCGGCCGTACGCCAGGTACAAAGGCCCTATGGGGGAATCAATCCCCAGATAGATGCTGCCGCCTGCCGTAAGGTCGCCAAGGTCGACGTCCGATCGCTCCTGCCACAGTTGACCACCTTCAATCGAGAACCCGGTATATACTGGCAGGTTGATCGGGATGACCGAATTGGCTGTGAGTTTGCGCTGGTATTGACCCATTACAAAAGCCATCTGACGCCCCGAAAAGAAGTTCTGCGCAACACCGGACACGTTGAACAGACCACCGAGCTGGAAATAGTTCTGAGGTGTGTTGGGTGCATCGAGGCTCTGGCCTGTTCTCGCAGTGAAGATAACGGTGTTACGCTTTTCTCCGCCAAAACTGAACGCGCTCTGGCCGATCGCCATCCAGCGCTCAAAATCTGCATCACTACCCATGCCCTTTCTTTGCGCCTCATAGTCTACGTATAGAAAATTACCCTGGGTTGGGAAGAATGCTCTATCGAGCGTATCGTAGCGCGCTGAAGCGAATACTGAGCCTTCGCGAAAATCATCCTCAGTCAACTCATCGGAGAAGGCTACATCGACCTCGTACTCACCCCGGGCAACATTGGCGCCCAAGCGCAGCTGTGTGCTGGAAAACACATTAGCGCCCACCGCCAACTCGGCTTCCAGCCGTTTGACCCGCCATGCACCCACTACCTCTTGGGTATCGTATTCAGGGCCTAGGGTATACACCTGATTATCGGTATAGCTTGCAAACGGAACCACAAAGTAACGAGATAGCAGATCCAGCGGTTGATAAAACTGACCACTCAGCACGAGAGTATCGCCGACCTGGGCGCGGCTATAAACTTCGCCGCCCCTGTCATTCACACCCTTGCGCAGATAGCTCACGCCCAGATTGAAGTCACTCGACCCATCGAGATCAGTAATCAGCCCCAGACCAAACTTGAGCTTATCAGCGCCCCAGCTTTTTGCGCGAGCATCGACCAGCAAACCCGTTCCGCGCTCGTCTGTTGTAACCTGGTAGTCAATAATTTCCCAGTAGTCCAGCGCATAGATAGACGCTATATTTTCGTTAAGAAGATTCCGATCCAGAGGCTCACCCAGAGGCTGTTCAAGCTGCACCCGTATCAGCTCATCAGAAACCCCACTATCGTTTTGTATCGCAATAAACTCGATCGGGGCGACAATGCGCTCAGGAATCTCTCGCGCCGCTACATGCTCTTGCCATTGTGGCGTTGCCAGCGAAAGGCCTGCAATCTGTGAACGGTTCTCAACAGCAGCATCATAGCCTGCTTGATAGATTGCAATGTCCTGATCAAAGGCGAGCATACCCATGCCCTGCAGATCAGGCGTGATCAGTACGTCGGTATCAACCAGTGTTTCAAGCTGCTGTACCGAGTTCTTTCGCGTGAGAAAGCCAACCATCTGCTCAGCAACGGATACAACACTATCGATCTCATCCCTTTTCAGCAGCGGCGTACCAATGTCCACAACGATAAGTCGATCTACACCCATCGCCCGAGCCACATCGACAGGAATATTATTGGCCACTCCCCCATCTACGAGTAATCGTCCATCGTGCTCAACAGGCGCAAGCAGGCCCGGTAGCGACATACTGGCGCGCATCGCCGTGACCACGTCGCCCTGTGAAAAAACGTATGCCTCGCCAGATTCAATATCGGCTGCCACTGCGCGAAAGGGTATTGGTAACTGATCGAAATCGCGGACATGAGCAACACCCAACATCAATTCCTTGATGATCTGGCGAACCTGCTGCCCCTGAATCAGCCCCAGGGGTATCGATAGCTTACCGTCCTTGAACGCAAAATTGAGATCGGAGGGGAAGTCATAGTCGTCACTCTTGCGGCGTGGCGGCAACTCACCACGGTCTACTGCGTCCTCAAAGGCCAGATCCCAGTCCATCGTGGTAACCACCTGATAGAGATCATCGGCAGACATACCTGAGGCATACAACCCCCCAACCAACGCTCCCATACTGGTACCCGCCACAGCATCTATAGGCACTTGCATCTCTTCAAGCGCGCGAATGACGCCAACATGCGCAATGCCGCGCGCACCACCGCCGGCTAGCACCAGGCCAATGGTTTCCCGTTCACCGGCTTGGGGCTGTGCCGCGGCCAATGACAGCGAAGACAAGGTGATTAGCAGCGCTAACGTGTATCGAAACATGACTGAATCCTCTAATAACGGCCACATTATGCTGGAGTTCGGTTACTATTGATCCGGTAAAATCACCACGAATGTTCGAGGTAAACCAAGTGTTCGACGATATCAATCTGGATCACCAGCTGAGACTGGGATTGGACGCGCTTGGCCTGGAACAACCCACGCCAGTTCAAGAGCAGGTACTGGCCCCGGCACTTGCTGGCAAAGACCTTAAGATCAGCGCAGAAACCGGTAGCGGAAAAACGCTGGCGTATTTGTTACCCATCGCCCAACGGCTGCTTAGCGAGTCTGCCAGCAAAAACGCCGGTACGTTGGTGCTGGTTATTGTCCCTACCCGCGAGCTGGCCAGACAAGTCATGAAGCAGTGTCGCGACCTGTTGCAGAAAACACCACTGCGAGCACAGGCGATCACCGGAGGCGCCGACTTCAAGTATCAGCGCGCGCTGTTTCGTAAGAATCCGGAGTTCATTATTGGCACACCGGGAAGGTTGCTGGAGCACTGCGAGCGCGGGAGTGTCGACTTCACCGAGCTCAAAGCACTGGTTCTGGATGAAGCCGACCGTATGCTGGATATGGGTTTTCGCGATGACGTTCTGGCCATTACACAGCAGTGCAGCCAGAGCAAACAGGTATTTCTCCTCTCTGCAACATTGAAGCATTCGGGATTTGGCGTCGTCGCCAAAGAGATCCTGGATGATCCTGTATCGGTGGCTGTCGGTACGGTAAGGCAACCCCACAGCAGCATTGCGCATCAACGCATACTGGCAGACAGCATGGAGCACAAAAACAAGCTGCTGGTGGGCTTACTGCAACAAAAACCCCAGCGCACCATGGTATTTGCCAACAAGCGCGCAACGGCGCAGCGACTCGAGGGCCTGCTGAGGCATCACGGATTGCGTTGTGCCGCGCTGCACGGCGAGCTCAGCACCGAAGAGCGCAAACTGGTCATCGAGCGGTTCAACAATGGCAAGATCGATGTTATCTGTGCCAGTGACGTGGCAGCTCGCGGCCTTGATCTCAAGGATGTAGCACAGGTTGTGAACTATGACCTACCCCGTAGTGGGGACGACTACCTTCATCGCACCGGCCGAACCGGTCGCGCCGGCGCCCGTGGCGAGGCGGTTTCATTGGTAGACGCCAACGAATGGAACCTGATGGCATCTATTTCGCGCTATCTATCGCTGGAATTCGAGAACCGATCACTTCCCGGCCTTAAGGCTCGCTATAGCGGACCAAAGAAGCAAAAATCCTCTGGCAAAGCCGCAGGCAGCAAACGCAAATCAACGGAAAAAGCCGGGCAGAAAAAAGATCGCGCTCGTGACAAAAAGAACAAGGGCAAGCCAAAGAACAAGAAGGGGGAAACCTCCTCGTCTGCAGAGCACAAAGGTAACGATGGCTTCGCTCCGCTGATGAAGAAAAAGAGTCCCTGGCCGAACTGAGGTAGTCGAACCCCACCCCAGTACAGCTGAATCAAGACTCCTCGCCGCTGCCCTCTTCGTCTGCCGTATCTGAGTAGCGCTCAAACCACGCCAAGATTGCAGCCACTTTGGCGATGAGTTGGCTGGGGCGCCTGGTGATGCTATGAGACGCACCGGGAATCCTGACCATCGCGGTATCAACCCCTCGCAGCTTTAACGCCTGATAGTACTGTTCTGTCTCAGGCATCGGCGTGCGCAAGTCAGCCTCGCCGGTCAGCAGCATGGTTGGTGTTTCTACATTGCCTACCAAGGACAGTGGCGAGCGCTTCCAATACGCGGCATTGTCTTCCCATGGCATGGCACCAAACCAATACTGGGTGAAGAACGGTGCGTTATCGGCGGTCAGCGCAAAGCTCGTCCAGTGGATCACCGGTTTCGCTACCACTGCGGCGCGAAAACGATCGGTACT
>CALINF010000222.1 GCA_938045215.1 uncultured Halieaceae bacterium
GAGAAAGGGCGTTACGGTGTGAGCTCGCCGCTGTGGGATATCGTTTTTGGCACTCGACCCAAGCCACGCTAATCCGCCGCTATGGCTGACACCTACCTGATTCCCAAGAAATTGGCGCGCAAAGCGCCATTTTTGATCACCTGGGCCCAGCGCTTCGAAGGAGCGGTGTTTCGTGCGATTTTCTGGCTCCTGCAGAAGATATCACTAGAGCATGGAAGCAAGCTGGCAGGTGCTTTGTTTGCCGCAATCGGAACACGAAGCGAGAAGGCAAACAAACCCCGCAACAATCTGGCTGTCGCATTCCCCGACTCCACACCTCAGTGGCGAGAGCAGACGACCCGCGGCATATTTCGCCATTTGGGTATTGCTGCAGTTGAACTGGCCAAACTGGAACAAATTTGGGAACAGCGCCAGCAGCGACTGGAGTTCGTAATAGAGCCGGCAGCGCGTGAACATCTGGCAAACAAACGCGCGATTGTTTTCGTGTGCGCGCATGTGGGCCCGTGGCAGATTACAAACCTCATCGCCCGGCACTGCGACCTGAACCTGAGCACAGTATACGCACCCGAGTCCAATCCAGTAATGAGCGAGTTGATGTCTGAACTACGCCAGTCATTCGGGGCTAAACTCATCCCCTCTCAGGCGGGTGTAAGGCCTTTGCTTAAGGAGCTCGGCGCGAACCACTGTATCGGGCTGGCGATCGATACAAGGCTTGATACCGGCAAGATGATTCCCTTCTTTGGCCAGGAAGCGCCCACCAATACCAGTGCAGCAGGCCTGGCGCTACGCACGGGAGCAGCACTCATACCTATACGCGCACAGCGCCTTCCACAAGGTCGCTTTCGCGTCACCGTTTATGACCCTCTAACCTGCCGGCATCCCGATGCCACTGAGTCAGAACAGAAACTGGAGCTGAGCATACTCATCAATCGCAAATTTGAAGCGTGGATCCGGGAGAACCCGGAGCAGTGGATTTGCCTGAAAAGGCGCTGGCCAAAGAGTGCTTATCCCCAATAGCAACGCCGCAGCACTATCAAAATCGCTCTCTCACTCGAAACAGCAACTGCACGCTGTCTACGTCACTATCGGTGACCAGCGGGAAGGCCAGGTCGATATGAATAACCCTGCTTTTTTGTGCTCGGCTTGAGTTGAGCCGTATGCCGATGCCCACATCGGCCAGTACACCATCATTGGAACCGTTGTCACGATCGTCATACCAGGCTCTGCCAACGTCCAGAAACGCAGCGGCTCCCACACGAAACAAGCGAAAAGGGTGCCACTCGGAGTAGTAACGCTCTTCCAGGCTAATCACGAAGCTGCGATCACCCACTTGATAATTACGCTCGTAGCCACGCAAGCCGGTATCCCCTCCAAGCACTACTTGCCTGTCGTCTGTGAGGCCATCAGTGAAATCAATTCGTGCTTCGGTAAAAAACGTCCAGTTATGTGCCTGCCTATGATGGTAACTGGTATGACCCGACCACCAGAGGTTCTCGAACGCCTGCTGGTCAGGGCTCCAGAATCCCGACAACCACATATCAACGCTCCACAAACGGCTGTCGTCTGACAGCAGGGTATTGCCATAACTACCCTGCAGAGCAATCTGATTCTGCGTGGCACCGTAGTTTTCATCGGACCAACCCACAGTGCCGCGATAGCGCTCCCCGATGTAAACATCTTCGGTGCGGCCAAGGTAATTCATATTCCGAACTTTGGTGTACTCGTCTTCTATGGACTCTATTCCTATGAAGGGAAACGCATAGTCTCTGTCTTGCGGCAATTGCGCAGGAGGAATATCGGAGTCGCTGAAGCTGAACTCGTTTGTTTCATAGGCAAAGCCATACAACAGTCGATCTACCTTATGATGGTGTTCTTCATCCAGAGCACGCCCGCCATACACACTGAAACGCTGATACTCCTGATTGAACTCACTGACCTCATCCCCACGAAACCAGTTTGCCTCTTCCAGCTTCCCCTCAGTCACATACCCGCCCGCAGACCACGACTCGTCAATTGAAAAGAAAGGACGCTCGACCGCCAGGTTACGAAAATAGCCGTCATCGTTGTCGCTGAGGGTCAGGTCCAGGTTCCAGCGCGACCCCAATACAGCCGGGTCCCTGTAGACACCTGTCACACCGCTACGATCGGGGTCGTTGTCGTAGTAGAGGGCAACTTCCTTGCCGAGACCAAAAATATTGCTGTCTCCAACGCCGAAGGTATAGCTGGTATCTCCACCGCTACGCGAGGCGCTGGCGCTCAGCTCCAGGGTCCACGTATCTCTGGTAATAACCTCGATATCGACAATACCGCCACACACTCGCCAGGCACGAACTCGTGCGTCATAGATAAAGTCCAGATTACGTAACAATCTTTCTGACTCGGCAAGGTGGGTTGTGTTGTAAGCCCCTCCCTCCATGACCAGCAACTGCTCACGAATAACCGACTCACGCGACACAAAATGAATGTTATTGGCCAGACGATAGAGCGGGTTGGATTCTCTCTTGTCGTCCATGTTGAACACGTTAAAGCGCGTGAACGTGATAGTGCCTATAACGTTCTCCGGCCCCAGCGTTGCAGCGAAAGCCGTGTACGACTCTGATGGCAAAAAACTGAATGCGTCAGATGTAGATTGAGCGATTGGCTCTACGCAGCCAGCCGTATTCTCAGGACTTATTACTTGAGCGTAAGAATTTGATGACACCGATGACAAAAAGCACACCAACAGTGTCCATATTATTGCTAACGCTGATCGGGGAATTGCCATCCCGTAAGCTGGTGCTGGTGCTATCAAGGACAGACCCCCTACTCCACATCTGTATCTAAACAGAGCCAAATGGGAAAGCAAGTGGATTCGGGGGAATACTGCATCTAGCCGAGGCTTAAACACAACTGTCTGTAAGTCCTTACGCCTCGCCACCACAGTGCGCGAATCGTCGCGCTGCCGCCAGTATTTGCCTGCGCATTCTTGCTATACTGCGATGCTGATGAGGTGTACGAGTAATCTGCAATGGCTCCAGGGCAATACCTAAATTCACGCGTTATGAATGACATCGATCCGGTCGAGTTTCG
>CALINF010000223.1 GCA_938045215.1 uncultured Halieaceae bacterium
ACCGGATCGAATCCGTGTTGGCCACCGAGTTGAGACTTCCGTTCAAGGAAATCAGCGTAAACTGTCACGCCACTTTCCTGCGGTTCAGGTACTGCTCAAACTGCACCAAAGTATCGTAGGACAGTCCCCGCGGCTCCAGGCCGTCGAAGAAGTAGCCCGTGCGACTGGGCACAACCAGGGCTCGGAGGACGCCGCGTTCGCGGATACCGGCGAAGTCACCATGCCACGGAGCCATGATCTGCTCTATCGGATTCGCCGCCCACACGCGCCCGCTCATGATAAGAGCAAGAAAAACCATGAGGTAGCGGGCAACACTGAAACAGCGGTATATCTTTGACGGGAACAGAGCGGCAAACCTGTGCCAAAAACGAGGTGAGAAGACTATACCGCGTGATCTGCTTCTTGTGTACTGTGCTAGTGGTAACGCCCTGACTATAATCAGTTCAGCGCACGGATCGTCTGTCGGTGCCAGCCCAAAAGGAGACAACTTTTGTCCAGCGAACAACACAGCGCCATACACTCCATGATGGCCCAGATGAGTCGTTCAGTCATAGGTCAGGAAGAAGTTGTAAAGACTTTGACATTGGCCTTGCTGTGCAATGGCAACGTATTGCTCGAGGGCTTACCGGGCACGGCCAAGACGCGCTCTATCAAAACACTCTCGCAGGTATTACAGGCCAAGCTCGGCCGAATACAGTTCACGCCTGACTTGTTGCCATCCGACGTCACAGGCAACGAAATCTATCAGGACAACCAGGGTAAATCCGAGCTGAGTTTTCAGCCCGGCCCCATCTTCAGTGAATTGGTGCTGGCAGATGAGATCAACCGGGCACCGGCCAAGGTACAGTCTGCGTTGCTCGAAGCGATGGAGGAACGCCAGGTCACGGTAGCTGGTAAAACCTATACATTGCCGCCGCTGTTCATGGTGTTGGCCACCCAAAACCCTATCGAGCAAGAGGGCACCTATCCCTTGCCCGAGGCGCAAATGGACCGCTTCTTGATGAAAATACGGGTGGACTACCCTGACACAGACGCAGAATTGGAGATCGTTCATCTCTTACAGGCAGAGGAAGGCCAGGCACAAGCCAGTCTGGATATGATTGGCCAGGATAATATCTTTACCGCGCGCGAACATATCCAGAACATGCAGATCGCGCCAGCGGTAGAGCAATACCTGGTTGACCTGGTAATGGCCACGCGCAACCCGGGAGCGCTGTCGGATGACCTGGCACACTGGATAACAACAGGCTCCAGCCCGCGCGCCAGCATTGCCCTGCATCGCACCTGTAGAGCAAACGCCTGGCTTGAGGGCCGCGATCACGTGTTACCCCAGGACGTGCAGGCCGTACTACATGCCATCATGCGGCATCGATTGATACTCAGTTACGATGCCCTGGCAGACAACATTTCTCCAGACCAGGTGATAGACGAGATTCTGCGCCAGGTGGCTGTGGCCTGAGGCCGACATGCGCACTGATGATCCGCAGGTTTATACCTCACTCAAAGCCCTGATTAAGCTTCGTTACGGCGCGACCGGATTCAGCTATCTCCCGGTACAGCCCGTTCGTTCGCTGTTGAGCGGCCGCAAACGATCACGCTTGCGCGGGCGTGGGCTGGATTTTGATGAGCTGAGGCATTATCGCCCGGGTGATGATATTCGCACCATGGACTGGCGCGTAACCAACCGTACCGGCAAGCCCCATGTGCGTGTCTATACAGAAGAGCGTGACAGACCAGTTTACATCGTTGTTGATCAACGACTGCCCATGTTTTTTGGCAGTCAGGAGAAAATGAAGTCTGTCATTGCAGCAGAAGTAGCAGCATTGACTGCATGGCGAGTACTCAGTGTTGGAGATCGTGTCGGCTGCGTGATGTTCAACGACAACCAGCAGCTGGAGTTCAGCCCAAGTCGCGGTGAACGCAAGGTGATGGCCTGGTTAGGCCAGCTGGCATCGATGAACCAATCCCTGTCCGTCGACGGAACCGCAAAGAGCAATCCACAAGGGCTACTGGAGGCATTGCACAGGCTACAAAGCTGTATCGGACACGACTATCTAATCGTTGTTGTCTCGGATTTTTACGGCTGGGATGACAAGGTCATGCATGCCCTGCGACGCTTGCGTGAACACAACGACATTGTCTGTAGCCTGATCTACGATCCACTCGAAAGCAGTATCTCAGACGCCCGCCAGCTGGTAGTCAGTGACGGGCGCTATCAATTGGAGATTGACCCTGACAAGCACAGTCTGGGCGACCGATTCGCAGAGCATTTTTCCGGCTCGCTGTCGAAGGTGCGCACCGACCTGAAAAAATACGATATCCCAGTGCTGCCTGTACAGACCGTGGGCGATGTCACCCATCAGCTGCGAGAGCAACTGGGCGGCCGGAGGTCATCGCAGTGAGCTTACCTCCACTGCCTGATGTCTTTGGCAACTATGCGCTGCAAAATTTTCATGAGGTGGTGGCTCCCGCCGCTATCGACTGGGTGCCGCAGACACCGGGTTGGTGGTTGGTTGGAGCAGTCCTGGGCATAGCGCTGACGCGCTCGATCTGGCGGCGACTCCGACACTGGTATAATAACCGCTATCGCGGCGAGGCAATCGCGCGGCTGGAAGACATCGCTGGCATCGTCGATGACAGTTTTATTGCAGAGCTCAACAAGCTTCTTAAGATCACGGCGCTTACTGCCTATAAGCGACCGGATGTTGCCAGACTGACTGGTGAGGCCTGGGTGGCTTTTCTCAACACGCACTGCGATAGCGCAGCATTTGTGGGTGAACAGGCCAGTGTGCTGGCCAGCGGTAGCTATCTGCCACAGACGCTGACGCAGACTGCACGGGAAAAGATACTCCAAAGTAGCCGTCACTGGGTGCTAAATCACCGAAGATATGAGCATGATTGAGCTAGCTCACCCCTGGGCATTGGGTCTTATTGTTCTGCCATTCTTCATGCGCTTGCTGCCAGCGTACAAGGAGAGCAGGGATTCTGTGCGGGTGCCATTCTTTGAAACACTGGTGGAGCTGAGCAAGGAGCGACCGGAAACTGGCGCTATCATTCGTCAGCGCTCACGCGTGCAAGGCGTACTGGTGCTGTTTATGTGGTTATGTCTTGTGCTGGCAGCTGCAAAGCCTCAGTGGATAGGGCCCCCCGTAGAGCAGCAAAAAAGCGGGCGCGACCTCATGGTGGCCGTAGATCTGTCTGGCTCTATGGAAACCCGGGATTTCGTGCTG
>CALINF010000224.1 GCA_938045215.1 uncultured Halieaceae bacterium
GACGCGCCTGTGCTGGCCGGCGGACAGCGTATGACTGGACACATCTTCATAGCCTGCCAGGCCCACTCGAGCGAGCGCCTGCTCGATTGCGGCGTCACCGTACTCCCCTTCTCCGGCAGCGTGCCAAGCCAGATTCTCGCGTGGGGTCAGCAGCTGTTTAACGCCCGGCTGATGCCCCAGAAACAACAATGGTGCTTGACGCGTAACACGGCCCTCAAAGCCATACCGGGAGAGCCCCGCCAGAATCCGCATGAGACTCGTCTTGCCGGCACCATTAGCGCCCTCTATCTGGACCAATTGACCAGCGTGGACATTAAAGCTGAGGTCTTCAAACAGTTGCCGACCGCCCCGCTCCAGCGATAGCGACTCCACGGTTATTAGCGTCGGGCCTGAGGAGGCTGAGCTCATCGCTAGAGGTTTACGACCCGAATAGCGGGAAGATGCAGGTCTGTATCCACATCCACACGCAGGCTGGAAAAATCAAACAAGTCGACGTCAGCCAACTGTGATGGCGACACATTGCGAATCGCGCTGAAGATGGTCTCGGTTCTGCCGGGGAACTGACGCTCCCACTCGGCAAGCATTTTCTTGATCTGTACGCGCTGCAGGTTGTCTTGTGATCCGCACAGGTTGCAAGGAATGATGGGGAACTCCTTGTATTGCGCGTAGAGAGCCAGATCTTTCTCCTTGCAATACGCCATAGGGCGAATCACAACATTATGTTTGTCGTCGGACAGTAATTTCGGCGGCATCGCTTTCAGCTTGCCGCCGAAGAACATGTTCAAAAACAATGTTTCAACAATATCGTCGCGGTGATGACCCAGCGCGATCTTGTTAGCGCCTATGTCCTGCGCGAATCCGTACAGGCTGCCCCGTCGCAGCCGCGAGCACAAACCGCAGGTCGTCTTGCCCTCAGGAATGACCTCCTTGACGACACTGTAGGTGTCCTTCTCCAGAATATAAAAAGGTATGCCCTTGCCCTCCAGATAGGCTGGCAGGACATCTTCCGGGAAACCAGGCTGTTTCTGGTCGAGGTTGACAGCCACCAACTCAAAATCGATGGGTGCACTCTGACGCAGGCTCATCAGCATATCGAGCATCGCGTAAGAGTCCTTGCCACCCGACAGGCATACCATCACCCGGTCGCCATCCTCGATCATGTTGTAATCGACAATCGCATTCCCGGCATTGCGACGCAGCCGCTTCTGCAACTTGTTGAATTCGGTTTTTTCTTTGCGCTCTAACTCTCGCACGGAAGGTTCGCTATCACTGATTTCGATTTGCGCGAAGTTTACAGGCCTGCAGGAGACTTAGTCCAGCGCAGGGAGGTCTCACCCGATGATAGTCCCGCACAGCCACTCCCTTGTTTTTTGCCCCATTAGCTAAGACAATGAGCGCCCTCAAAACACCCCCAATCTTGTATCAGGAAGGATGAGTCATGAAACAAGCCGTTCGAGTAACTGTAACCGGTGCTGCAGGCCAGATAGGCTACGCATTGCTATTTCGCATTGCTTCAGGCGCCATGCTGGGCGATGACCAACCGGTGATTCTGCAACTGCTGGATATCACGCCGGCGATGGACGCCCTCGAAGGTGTGCGCATGGAGCTCGATGACTGTGCTTTCCCATTGCTCGAAGGCGTCGTGTGTACAGATGACCCCAATATCGGCTTCAAGGATGCCGATTACGCCCTGCTGGTTGGTGCACGCCCGCGCGGCCCGGGTATGGAGCGTAAAGACCTGCTCGAAGCCAATGCCGCGATTTTCTCGGTTCAGGGCAAGGCCATCAACGACAATGCCAGCAAGGACATCAAAGTGCTGGTGGTAGGCAACCCAGCCAATACCAATGCATTGATCACTCAGCGCAACGCACCTGACATCGATCCACGCAACTTTACCGCCATGATGCGACTGGATCACAACCGGGCAAAAACCCAAATTGCCCAGAAGACGGGTAAAACCGTCAACGATGTCACGCACATGACTGTATGGGGCAATCACTCTGCCACGCAATATCCGGATCTGTTCAACGCCAAGGTAGACGGTAAGACCGCTATTGATCTGGTGGAGCAGGACTGGTATGAAAATGACTTGATCCCCACCGTGCAACAGCGCGGCGCAGCCATTATCAAAGCACGCGGTGCCTCGTCTGCAGCCTCTGCTGCCAATGCGGCTATCGACCATGTACGCAGCTGGGCACTGGGTACGCAGGGCGACGACTGGGTGTCGATGGGTGTGTATTCCGACGGTTCCTATGGTATCACCGAAGGCCTCATCTATTCGTTTCCATGCCGCTGCACCAATGGTGACTGGAGCATCGTGCAGGGTGTGGGCGTTGGGGAGTTCAGTCAAACCCGCATGGCAGCGACCGAGCAGGAACTCACGGAGGAACGGGACGCCGTTGCGCACCTGCTGCCATAGCCTGGTGACATGATGCCAGATTCGTCTGCGTCCAAACGTTACCATCACGGTAACTTGCGCGCCGAACTGCTCGATATGGCTATCGAGCAGTTGCGTGACACTCCCGCCGATGAACTCAGCCTGCGCGCTCTGGCGCGGGCTGTCGGCGTGTCCCAAACTGCACCGTATCGCCACTTTAACGACAAGGGTGAGCTGCTGGCGGCTATGGCCACACGCGGCTACCACCAACTGCTGCAGACTCTGCTTGACGCCGGAACCGTTGCGGGAGATTGTCCTCGAGAACAACTCATCGCCTTTGCTCACGCCTACGTGGACTATGCCGGCAACAATCCACAGCTGTTCAAGCTGATGTTTGGTCCGGCGGTGCAGCCTATGGAGCGTTATCCGGAGCTGCGCGATGCCAGTCGTGAGACATTCCTGCTGGTGCAGAAAATACTGCGAGCGGGCATGGACAGAGGCATCTTCAGGGAGATGGACGTGGTGTATCTCGCCAATGCGTCCTGGGCAAGTATTCACGGCCTGGCCACGCTGCGTGTCGATCAGCCCGAGCTTTTTGAGAAGCATATCGAGCTGGCGCGGCAGGTATCGCTGGGTGTCGAAACCTTTCTCGCCGGTATTGCGACCAGCTAAACGTCAGGGTGTCACTACGTTGAACACCGGATCCGGCGGATCAAATAATGAAAAAAAGCCTACCAGTGCCAGCTTGCTGCCGCTCAAAGATAAGGCATCTGAAAACAGAAGCTCCTGAAGGCTTGCTTGACGCGTAACCAATTTTAAAAACAGCTCCCGAGTTAACGTTATTCCCGCATCCGCGCCGCTGTGAGCAGGCTGAGCTCTCGCGTGCAGTACGGCGTTTTCAATGGTCAGCACAAATTGCTCCGCAGTATCTGACATCGCAATGTTGATGACATAGTCTTCACCGTCGGCGCGCTCACCGTTCAGGCTAGCCGCCATTGCCTGAAAGAAAAGCGCTGTGGGAATCTCACGGATAAGGCCTGCCGCATCACTCATGTCTGTACCCTGCACCGGCGGGCCATTGCGCAATTCGTAGGCGCCAGTCAGGTAGGCATCGCGCCATGGCCCCGACTCCGCCTGATAGCCCAACTGTTCATACGCCTGAGCCAACAGCTCCTTTGCTTCGCTGCTTCCGGGTTGGGCAAACACGAGATGATTGACGACCTCGGCGACCCAACGGTAATCCCCTTCATCGTAGGCGATTTTCGCTTTTCCAAGAACGGCGTCCGCGCCGCCCATGAACTCAATATAGCGCTCGGCCGCGACTACAGGGGGGTGCGGATTCAGGTGGGCTGGATTACCGTCATACCAACCAAAGTAGCGCTGATAGACTGCTTTGGCATTGTGGCTGACTGTTCCGTAGTAGCCCCGACTGGAATACTGCTTCGCCAGACTGGAGGGCAAGCGCAAAGATTGCGCTATCTCGGTAGGCGTCGCGCCCTGGTTGGCAAGGCGTAATGTCTGGTCGTGAATATATTTGTAGGTATCGCGTTGCGACTCCATGAAGTCGACTATTTCGTCACGCCCCCAGATTGGCCAATGGTGGCTCGCAAAGTAAACCTCCGCTCTACTTCCAAATAACGTCAATGCTTCGTCGATAAAGGAACTCCAGGCAAGCGCATCGCGCACCTTAGCGCCACGCAGGGTATATACGTTGTGCATATTGCGTGACATTACCTCGGCACCGCTAAAGGCATTGAGCTGAGGTAGATAAAACGTGAATTCGGCGGGCGCTTCTGAGCCTCCCGCATTTTGAAACTCGAACTGGACTCCGTCGATGACGAGTGTCTGCCCGGTCTTGCTGATAATGTCTGTGGGCTCAAGAATACCGACCTGCCCTCCCCGTGCAGGCTCCTTGCCCAGACCGGTATCGACATGGCCAACGGCAGACACCGGGAGGTTGCGCCCGTACATAAACGTAGCCCGGCGTTGCATGGTACTGCCTGCAAGCAAGTTCTCGCTTACGGCTTCTTCCATAAAGCCTACCGGCGCGACAACGCGAAGGTCCGCGCGCTCCTGTTCATTTAACACACCATCGACGCCACCAAAGTGATCGATATGACTGTGCGTGAACAGGACCGCCCGAATCGGCTGATCACCCAGCTGCTCGCGCGCAAACGCCAGGGCCGCACGTGACGTCGCCGCAGTGGTTAGCGGATCGACCAGAATCCAGCCACTCCTGCCCACCACGATAGTCATATTCGCCAGATCAAAGCCCCGCAGCTGATAAACATCCTCCGTTACTTTGAACAGACCGTGAATTCCGTTGAGCTTGGCCTGTCGCCACAGGCTTGGATTGACAGTATCGGGCGCCTCGCCGTCGACAAACCTGTAAGCCGTTTGATCCCAGGCCAGCTCACCATTGGCCGATGTCACCAGAAGATTGGCAGGAGTAGCAATGAGGCCCTTGCGTGCCTGTTGAAAGTCGGTATCGTCGGCGGGCATAGCGGACCGTGCCACTCTCAATACCGCTTGCGTTTGCGCAGTGCTGTGTCCAGCAGACGTTTTGGCGGTGCCTGGAGCGTCGCATGCCACCAGTAGGCAAGCAATTGACAGAGCCAGGAGTGCAGGTAATGACTGCATAGGGTTACTCCTCATATGAAGGTTATCAGCAACGCTGTCGGTAATCGCTACCCTCGAGATATTCTGGCGACTAACTGGCCGCGATCAAACTCAGCAGTGGCGTAGGGTCGAGGTACTCTTCCAGACGCGTAATGCGCCCACCCTCGATGGTGAATATCACACAGGCTGGCATAGCCAACGACTCACCCGTAGCTGACTTGCCTGACATCACATGGCGCTGTAACAACCCACCGACGATGTCGTTGTGCACAACATCGGTGTAACGGATGTCCTCAAGATGACCACGCAGCCAATGCAGAGACGCAATATTGTCGTCAACGGTTTGCTCGAGGCCATCGAAGTTGTGCCAGATCGCAGCATGCTCCGCGTAGCATTGACGTATCGCCGACTCATCCGCGTGTTCCAGCGCAGACATAAACTGATTCACCAGCGCACTCTTGTCATCAAAATTCATAGCCTTTCTCCACCACGATCGTTTAGTTGTCTTGCGATTTTCGTACCTGACAGCTTTTCTGTGATTCTCACAGGACGCACTCGCAAATCAACGCAAGAGCTTAAACGAGCCTCTTTGACATTGCACGAGGATGACGACAGTATCAGGCGCCACAAGCACAATAATCGGCAGATCAGGCAGAGGACACGCACTATGGCTATCGACTTTACTTTTCCACCGGAAGTCGACGCGGCACGCCTTCGCGTCAGGGAATTTCTCCATGAAACAGTAAAACCTGCGTTCAAGCTCATGCGAGAAAACGAGGATGCCAGCCGTAAAGATTGGTCTGCATTAATCAAGCGTTTGCGCAGTGAAGCAAAAGCCAGTGGTAACTGGTTGCCACACATGCCTGCCGATGTGGGTGGCATGGGTTTAGGCGTGACGGCACTCGCTGCAGTTGCCGCAGAGGCAGCTAAAGTGCCCTACGGCCCTTACATCATCAATGGGCATGCCCCCGACGAGGGTAATATGCATACCCTTCATCACTTTGCCACCGAATTGCAGCGTGAAAAGTATCTGCAACCACTGCTCGATGGGGAAGTGCGCTCCTGCTTCTCCATGACCGAACCCGATGTCGCCGGCTCCGATCCGACCCTGATACAAACAACAGCGGTTGAGCAAGGTGATAATTGGGTTATCAACGGACACAAATGGTTTACCTCTGGCGCTCGGGGTGCAGATTTTGCGATCGTTATCGCACGCACAGATCCCGATGCGACTATACCCCAGGCGCGAAACTCGGCATTCATCGTTGACTGCGACAGTCAGGGGTTCGAGATCATACGGGACGTGGAAACCATGTCGGGCAGCCATAACCACTGCGAAATCCGCTACAACGATGTAATCGTACCCAAGGAAAACCTCCTGGGTGAGCGCGGCGGAGGCCATAAACTCGGTCAGGTGCGACTGGGCCCTGCGCGACTGGCACATTGCATGCGCTGGATTGGCGAGATTGAAACTGCACTGGAGATGTTAGTCGACAGAGCACAGAACCGCTTCTCGCATGGCTCGTTGCTCAGTGAAAAACAGGGTATCCAGTGGATGATGTCCGACAGCGCTATGGAGCTCTACGCCGCCAAGCTTATGGTGCTACACGCCGCCTACAAGATCGAGAACGGGATGGAGTTCAAACAGGAAGTCTCCATGGCCAAGCACCATGTCGCTAATACCCTGTGGCGAGTCTGTGATCGGGCCGTGCAAGTACACGGCGCGCTTGGATACTCTACCGATTCACCGCTTTCGGGTATGCTGCAGCAGGCCCGCTGGGCACGCCTGGCCGATGGCTCCGATGAAGTACACCAGATGCGTATTGCTGAGATATTGATGCGCACCTATAAGGAACAGGGCGAGATTGGACCGGCGATCGGGGGGCTCCCCCTGTAGCACTATACTGAAACCAACTATTGCGATCTTACAGATCGAATCAATCAATAACATTGAGGCTTCAACGATTCTTATGGATACAAGCAAACTGGCAGCCAT
>CALINF010000225.1 GCA_938045215.1 uncultured Halieaceae bacterium
AGCAAAATAACGCTCAATGCCAAACTGCTGCGCGTGAGTAGCTGGCGAGCAGGTTTTTGCAGTCTCGTTGCGTTTGCTCCCCCATGAGAGCGACCTTTCTCTATCAGTTCCAATGGAATATCAGGCGGTAGTTCGTCAGCCGTTTCTGCACGAAAAAAAGGCGCAGCAACATCAGCAACACTGGCATGTAAAGCAAGCGGTAAGCCGCGGCTGACATCGCGCAATCGACGCCTTACTTCATGCGTGTTCTGGGGACGCCGTTCAGCTGATACTTGCAGGAGATCTTCTACCAGTGACACCAGACCGGCCGGGACTGTACTTGCCTCGGCTTCGGTAAGAACCCGGCCGATTTCAAGGTACTGACCTGCCACAATAGCATCGACATCCAGTCTCCCCTGAACGACGAAAGGGTGCTGACCCGTGAGCATACGATAAATCAGGCATCCCAACGCAAACATATCGGTGCGCACATCGGTTGGCTCGCCACGAATTTGTTCTGGCGCCAACGCCGACATGCTACCTGCGCCAGCTCCGCCAACGCTGCTGTGTGTCGACGCGGCTATACCAAAGTCGGTCAGCTTGGCCCTGCCATGCCGACCAATAAGAATATTGGATGCCTTCAGGTCACCGTGCACAATATCCGCTTGCCTCACTACAGCCAGGGCTCCGGTAACATCCGCGGCGATAGCCAGCGCGCAGGAGACGGGCAGTCCACCAACGCCCAGAAGTTCCTCCAGATCACAGCCAGGCACATACTCCATCACCAGCGCCAACATATTCCGGGAGACAACACGGTCATAAATTTCGACGATACGTTCACTGCGTATCGACGCGACTATCCGCGCTTCCTGCAGTTGCGCGTTGCGCGCTCTCGCACCGTGGAACAACGGCAATAGTTTCAACGCTACCTTGCGCTGCAGACGCGTATCGTAGGCCAGGTAAACACGACCCTGGCCCCCTGACTTGATCAAACGCAGAACCTGGTAGGGGCCAATCTGCACCGAAGCGTGCATGGTGTCAGCTCAGCAAGGCTGGCAAGTTATCAGCCGGCAGCTGACGTAAACGGCCACGCAGCGCCTTCCTCGACACACAAAGCTGATCCGCCGTTTTCTTAAGATCGCCGCGACATGCTTCCAGCGCACTCAACAGTTCTTGCAATGGCACATCACTGGCCAATCGATGATCACTGGACATGTTGATTCTGCGGTAAACAGACTGCCGCGATACGCCGAGATCTCTTGCGACGCTTGCGATCTCATAGCCATTTTCATCCAACGCTTGAGCAAATTGCTCATCGGATATTGCATCCATAGCACCCACAGCCTTACCAGGAGATCGCTGCACTTCATCGGGTGCAGGACTGACAGAGTCAGCCCTTTTACGCAGTCTCTGCAGCACAGATGCAGACACCACAAGTTCGTCCGTACTACTCACGACCAACTGTCTGATCACATTCGACAGTTCACGTACATTGCCCGGCCAGCTGTAGTGCAGTAATAGCTGGAATAACTCCGACCAGCGAGCAAGCTGAAGCCCATCTTCAGCTATCGCAGCTAGAATATTGGACTTACCCAGCTCTCGACTGACGGTGTCAAAAAGATGTCGTACCAAAACACCGAGATCTTCACGATGCAGACGCAGAGGCTCCAGCTCAATGGTCAACGCACTCAGCCGATGCTTAAGCGCAGCATTGAAGCTGCATTGCGTGTCCTCGAGATCGGCATCCGTCGCGGACAGTATTCGCACATCAACAGTTTCAATACTCCCGCCAACCGTCTGTATCTCCCGCTCCTGCAATGCACGCAGCAGTTGAGGCTGTATCTCAGCTGGCGTTTCACCAACCTCATCAAGAAATAGAGTTCCCCGCTGAGCTCTCTGAAAGTAGCCGCGCGAGCCACTGGCAGCACCCGTGTATGCGCCTCTGGCGGCACCAAACAACTGCGCAGCAGACAGACTGGGTGTTAACGCCGCCATATTCACAGCCACGAAAGAATGCGCAGCACGAGCACTTCCACGATGGACGGCATTGGCGACCAACTCCTTGCCGGTACCGCTTTCACCCAGAACAAGTACATCACAGTCGGTAGCTGCAGCCTGAGAAATTGTGTGCCTCAGCCGCTCTACATAGCTGCTACAGCCCAGCAGCCCCATTGAGTCAACTACACCGCTGCTACCAACCTCAGGTGGCAATTCGCGCCAGTGCAGCAAGAGAACGACAGTGTGCGCAAGCGCAATGGATGCGCCCCGCTCCAGACTCTCAAGATCGATGCTGCGATGACCTACCACATCGCGACCATCCAGCCGGCACCGGCAACCGCCATCGGGCACCGACAACCGCAGACCCTCGCCATTGCCATCCAGAGAGAACGCATGCCGGCTGACGCAGGGATCGCTCAACACTGCTGCTTGCGACTGCGATGCAGACGTTGTATTCAATCCCGGAGCTGGACCTGAACCTGAACCTGAACTTAAGAACATCGGACCAACCCGACCAAGCGACCAGTGCAACCTGGTGATATCTGCGGCAGCACAGACAGGCGTATATTGCCCCCATCGTTCAGGATTGGGGTGGAAAACAATCGTCGCTACCAGCTGCCTCTCGAAGCGCCCCGTATCAAGGCTTGCAACCACAGAAGGCAACGTTGCATCTGGCGCTGAGTAATCCGGCATGAACTTTCCCCGGGGCGCTAACGTGAAACGCAGTGAATACCAAGGTGTCCAAAAAGCTTAGCAAAGTCTGGAGAAGCTGCACGAAATATGATCAACCAGGCCGAAATTGGCTGATTCTTCAGCCCTAGGAGAACAATTCAAACAACGAGATCACAACCAGCCAGACGCCCACACTACGCGACATGAGAGCGTCCAGCGACGCCACATCGTCAGCCATCTCTGCACCCTGGATCTCAGGTGAGGCGGACTCGTCTGGATCGGGTGCGCCATTGGCCGCTCTACCCACGGCAGTAAGGATATCTGCCGACGGACGATCAAGATCACCCAGAGATGCAACCAATTCCGCACGACTGCCGGAAAAGTCTCCGACAACCGCAAATGTCGCAACCGTCAACCGGGTGGGCAACCAGTCGGCCACATGCAGGCATCTCTGTTTCAATCTGGGGTTTATGTCATCCAACAGATGTAACAGTCGATATGCCAATGCCCCGGCGGGTCCGGCTATCACGAAGTAAAATACGACTGGAAACCATCGCTGATAGCCCTCATACGACAGGGCACCTCGCACCGAAGCATGCAGCTCCAGTTGAGACACGGGCGGCTCATCACCCTGCAACCACGGCAGTGAATCTTTCAGGGATAAATACGCTGCTTCGAGATTGCCAGATTTAGCGAAGTGCTGGTACTTGGCTACAAATGTGTTGTAGTCCTCGCGCCCAAAAGCATAGATCAGCAGCACAGCTGCGGCCCCAATCCAGAACAAGCCAAACAGGATGGAGTCAAGTACAGACAGTAACCAAAGCACGAGCAGAACCGGACCCAGCAACACCAGCAGAACGGCTAAACCTTCAGACAAGCCGCTGCCTTGCACAGTACTCTGCCAACGGGTATACCAACCATCCTGTTGCACCGGATTGTCGGTAGACCATAGATAGTAAAAAATTACTCCGACAATCAATGCCAAGAAAGTCATTTGTCTCCTCCGGTGTCTGCAATCCCGCCACGAAACCGGGCCCAGTCAAACGCGGGCCCCGGATCTGTTTTACGCTCTGGCGCTATATCGCTATGGCCAGCGATGCGCTGCGGATTCAAATCGCGATAATGCGTTAACAACGTTCTGGTTAAGATCTGTAGCACCTCGTACTGGATATCGGTATAGGGCTCGTCATCTGTCCCTTCAAGTTCTACGCCAATACTGTAGTCGTTGCAATTGCTACGTCCGGCAAAGCAACTCTCGCCAGCATGCCACGCTCGCTCGTGACAGCTGACAAACTGCACCAGTTCACCATCACGTCGGATGAGGAGATGTGAGGACACTTCCAGCCCGCGAATTTCACTGAAGTAAGGATGAGCGTCCCAATTGAGGCAGTTCGTGAACAGCTCTTCCACACAGCTGTTGCCATACTCACCGGGTGGAAGTGAGATATTATGAATAACCAGTAGATCTGGTTCCGTACTCTCGGGCCTGGGGCCAAAGTTGGGTGAATCCACCCGGCGGGCCTCCTGTATCCAGCCATCCACGATACGGTACATCTACGATCTCCGAGGTGCATCCACGAGCCTTGATGGCAACGGACGACTCGCTCATCTTAATATAGGGGAGACACCACACTCAAACGCTCCCTGCGCGCTTCTCAGCTCGTCTGTACGCCTGCTACAATCGCACACCCGCTCAAGGAACACTCGTATGACTACGCCTTCAGACCCGAATATCCAGCTACCGAACGCGTCGGTGATAAAGGCCAACGTTCAATCTGCGCTGGACGAGGACATAGGCACTGGTGACATCACGGCAGCACTCATAGCCGAAGACGCAAGCGCGCGCGCGCGGGTTATCTCCAGAGAACGCGGCGTACTGTGCGGTAGCGCGTGGGTAGATGCAGTATTTGCCAGCGTTTCGTCTGAGACAACTATCAGCTGGCAAGCCCGTGATGGCGAGGTGATTGCACCCGACCAGACTCTGTTTGAAGTGTCTGGCCCGGCCCGCGCACTGCTTACCGCGGAGCGGGCAGCTCTCAATTTTTTGCAACTGCTGTCGGGCACCGCCACCCTCTGCCAACAATACGCCAATAGGGTCGAGGGTACCTCCGTGCGATTACTGGATACGCGTAAAACCCTGCCTGGCCTGCGAGAGGCGCAGAAATACGCGGTTCGATGCGGAGGCTGCCACAATCATCGCATGGGTTTGTATGATGCGTTTTTGATCAAGGAAAATCACATCATGGCCTGTGGCGGCATTGCGGCCGCAGTAGCTAGGGCCAGAACTCAGCAGCCCGGCAAATGGGTTGAAGTGGAAGTAGAGAGTATCGAGGAATTGCGCAGCGCCATAGAGGCCGGTTGCGACCGCGCCATGCTCGATAATTTTTCGCTTGCGCAAATGCGTGAAGCGGTAGCGTTGAACGCCAATACTATTGAACTGGAGGCCTCGGGGAATGTTACCCGGGATACGTTACGCCCGATTGCTGAAACCGGCGTTGATTTCATTTCGATAGGGGCGCTTACCAAGGATTGCAAAGCGCTGGACCTGTCCATGCGCCT
>CALINF010000226.1 GCA_938045215.1 uncultured Halieaceae bacterium
ATTGCCGCCAACCCGTTCCTGAGTTTTTACACCACTGCCACAGAATCCGGCACACTCTTGTTTCGCTGGGTTGATCAAAACGGGCAGGAGTGGCAAGAACAGGTGCAGCTGGAGGTGACCTGATGTCACGTGGGGCAATGAATCCCAGCGCCCTCATGCGCTTTGCAAGGCTGGTTGCATTAGTGCTCTGCACAAGCGCCAGCATGTCAGCAATCGCGCAGATCGAGAAAGAGTTCTCTGACAAAGCCGATCTTGCACCCGATATTGTTCGCTCGGGGTCATACTTTTTAACCGAATCGACACGCCAACTGCAAAACGATAGCTTTGCAAATCCCGGACTACTGTGGGTAGATCGAGGCAAAGCGTTGTTTGAGGACGACACCGGCGCTGCGAGCTGTCGCTCATGCCACGAAAACGAGCTTACTGGCGTATTCGCCCGGTTTCCGGCGTACGACGCAAAGCTGAAAAAGCTGTTGAATATTGAGGGTCGGATCAATCAGTGCAGAACGCAACGTCAAGCACTACCCCCGCTAGCATATGAGTCGAATGCGCTGTTGTCTCTGACAGCCTATGTTGCCTCCCAATCCAGAGATACGCCGTTTAACGTTTCAGTTAAAGATAAGGCAAAAGAACACTTTGATCGCGGGCGAGAATATTTTTTCACCCGTCGCGGCCAACTCAATCTTGCTTGCACCCAATGCCATGATGACAACTGGGGGCGTATGCTGCGAGGCGATAGAATCAGCCAGGGCCACAGCAATGCCTATCCTGGCTACCGACTGGAGTGGCAATCTTTCGGTTCGTTGCATCGCCGCTTTGTCGATTGCGATACTGGCGTGAGAGCCAACCCGTTCGAGCCTGGCTCACCCACGTATGTGGAGCTTGAGCTGTATCTGGCCTGGCGCTCTGCAACGCTCCCAATTGAATCCCCCGGCGTGCGGCGCTAAAAACTAATCTACACTGTAGCCAACCAATAAAAGGAGAGTAGCTATGCTAAACGATAAAACATGGTGGATTACGGGCGCGTCCTCGGGCATCGGGGCTGCCCTGGCACACGCTCTGGCTAAAGCCGGTGCACGTCTGGTGCTGTCAGGGCGCAATGTCGATGCATTGCAAGACGTGGCCAAAGGCTGCGGAGATGACGTACTGATCTTGCCATTTGAAGTTACCGACTTCGAGCGCATTGCGGATCTGGTGAACGAGGCCTGGGAGTGGGCTGAACAGAAAGGTGGTGGCATCGACGGACTTGTGAATAACGCCGGTATCTCTCAGCGCTCATTAGCAACCGATACCGTGTTTGAGGTGTACCAGAAGCTGATAGACATTGATCTATTGGCACCAATAGCCCTGACACAGGCGCTGCTACCGCGCATGGTGGCGGCAGGCGGCGGTAATATTGTAGCGATCTCCAGCGTAGCGGGCCTCGTAGGTGTTCCACTTCGCAGCGCCTATTGTGCGGCCAAGCACGGATTGATTGGCTACCATGACTGCCTGCGAGCCGAAACCGCGCACCAGGGCATGGAAATACTGGTGGTTGCCCCCGGCTCGGTACGTACCAATGTGTCTCGCAATGCTCTCGATGCAACGGCTACGGCGCGAGGCAAGAGCGACGCGGTTATTGATGCCGGAATGGATCCTGCCGAAGCAGCCGCTCGAATACTTGACGCAATTTCTACCGGCACGCGCGAGCTTGTTCTGGCAGAGGGTATGGAGGCGGACATCGTGCAACTACGCCGATCAGACCCCAATGCCCTGTTTGATGCCATGGCAGGTATGATTGCAGCAGGCTACGCCGAGAAGATGGACTCCACATAGCAGCGCAGCCTTCAGGGTCAGTGGTAGCTAACAGCTCTGCTGGCCAGTGGCTTAGACTGACTGTACCGGCTGGGTTTCCGGGACTATTTCCACCCATGAACCCAGCGAGTATCATCTTTAAGGTCGTGCCACACGATTGGAATAGAGCGTTTTGACAATACTGCTTCGATGCAGCAGGCAACGATTTCACCTTCTTCGTCGAACTCAACATCAGAGACCATGAAGTGCTTCTCTTTCTTCACTGGGCTCACCGCCGTCCATTTGCTATTGAGCAGTTTCTTCGGGTTTATCCTATTCATGGCCACTCGCCTCGCAATGCCACTAAACTTTACTGTTACACTCACCCACAAAATCTAACGACTAAAGGCATTCACCGTGCAACATCGCAAACTTGTGCTTCCCGAATTTCTCAACGATCAGGGCTTCCTGTTTGGTGGCAATTTGTTGAAATGGGTAGATGAGTCTGCCTATATCACCGCTAGCCTGGAGTTCCCCGGCAACCGGTTGGTGACCGTGTCGCTAAGCGAGGTGGTGTTTAAGCATCCGATCCAGCCGGGCGAACTATTGTGCTTCGATGTGCAGCTCATCCGCAAGGGCAACACCTCGGTTAGCTACAAGATCGATGTGCTGGGCGAGAAGCTGGCCGGTACCAAAGAACCGCTGTTTGTCACCAAGATTACCTTTGTGAATGTAGGCGACAGCGGAGAGCCGCGATTGCTATCAAATTCAATCGAACATATTGACTGAAAAGCCCGCCTCACCTCAAAGATGACTCTATCCAACGCGGCTGAGATTTAAAATCACACGCGGATCTGTTGGTACCAGCACTTGTGAGCGCCGCCAGCGCGGCAAGTATAATCTCGCGCTGCGGCACCTCTTCATCGTTCGACGCAAACAGGATCGCGGATTTGGTCTCCGGCATTAATATCAGCGCCGAGCGAAAGCCGTCATCACTGCCGAAATGGCGCAGTAGAACAATGCCTTCGCGCTCCTGATAAACCCAGCCCATGGTTGCAGCCTGCAGCGGATCCTCGTTAATTTTCCACATTGGTGCCCACATGTCGCATAAAGCCTCTTGGGACAGAATACGCGCACCATCAAGTACACCTCCGTTGAGAAGTGCCAAGGCATACCGAGCAATCTCATTGATGCTTGTATTGAGCGTGGAACTTGGTTCATGACGGCGATTGTAAGGATAATACGGGGTTATGTATTTTGAACCGGCTGCGCCCGCATGCCCAGTTGTGCGCCTCACTGGTAATGTGTCTGGGTAGTAAAATGTTGACTGCTCCATTTGGAGCGGTTCGAAGATGTTCTCCCGAACATAGTCAGTAAAACTGAGGCCTGAAATACGCTCAATAACAAGCCCAAGAACCTCAAAACCGACATTGGAATACTCACGTGCCGATCCTGGATCAAACAAGAGATCGCGAGGCGAATCCTCAAGAACCCATCTTCGCAGCGCTGTCTCGTCATATTCAGGCTTGTCCCACCCGTAGTCCTCCACATCCGGAAATCCTGAGATATGCAGCAGAATCTGCCGTATTGAAATATCGCGATGGCGAGGATCGGTGATCTTATAGTCTGCAAGCACTTCCACTAGCTTCGCATCGAGATCCAGAACACCACGCTCGGCAAGTTGCATGATCGCCGTTGCAACAACAGGCTTTGACACTGACGCCCAATGAAAATTTGAGTTCGCATCGACCGGACCGGCATGATCTTGCGACTTGACGCCAAAGCCACGAGCATAAGTAACGTTACCGTTTTCTATTATTCCAAGAGCAAATCCAACCGCCTCTGATTTCCCGCGAATGGCCTTCAAAGATTGTGTTAAAGCAGCGTCGTCCACGCTTACGCAGTAAGAGTCAAATTGCTCTTGCGACTTCTCAAACCCTTTCTTTTCGGCGAGTTCCCAAGGTCGTTCGCATTGTTTGGTGCGTTCACACCACAGATAGCCGGCTGAACCAATACAGCCACGCTCATCGCTATCTGACCCTGGTTTGGCGCGCTCTACCACCTCCGTTTGGCTTTCTGAACCACACCCGCCAAAACAGACCGCGGCGACGACCGTCGCTATCGCTAACTTTCGCAAAAAAACACCTCCAGATTACTAAGCCTTGCGTGTGATACTAGCGCAAAGTCACAACAAATTCTGAGCTCGGTTGCACCACTTCAAACTCCGCCTATACCCTGGCATCCTGCTTTCCACCGAACCTGCGAGCAGTTGGAACACCAATCCGCGTCAACGCCGCTTGTAAAGCACCAGTTTGCTGAATGTGTTGGGTGAGAGAAGTAATTTCAGGGAAGCAGTTTGAGCTTGTGGTGCCCAAGATGGTGTCCGTATAGTTGCTACATGTCGACCAAACTACGAAAGTTGCTAGAGTCTGAGCTGAGGGCTGCATCAGAGCTGTGCCTAAGATCCAAAGCGCATTGGGGATACGATCAGGCATTCCTCAACAAGTGCATTCCCTCACTCACTCTGACAGCGGAAGATCTGATTCCCGCCAGCGCCGTACCCTAAGACGTTCGGTTTCAAAAAGTGTATCGGTCAACGCAACGACTCGTAATGACTTTTTGGCGTGCGTTTATCGCTAACTACAAGCCTGCTAACTCAAGCCCAGCCCAGTTGTTGGAGGCTGATAGTGTCGTTCCAGATTTTTGTCATGTGTCGAATGCGAGCACCCTCAAAATCCATCATATAAGCGTAATCAGCCGCGATTGTATTCCCGGTCGGCTCGCCTGGGCCTTCCGGCCCCGTCTGTGTACCATGAAAGACGGCGCACGCGACAACACAATGTCGCTCTTCATCCTCTGCAAAAAACTTCAGCTCATAGTGTCCATCGGGTATGGGTGTGAGCAAATTCTTCATCCACTCGCAGTAACCTGCCAGAGTGGCTATATCCGCGAGAGCTCCAGTTTGTGACGAAAAAGTAGCGTCCGGAAGGCAATAATCCTGGCATTTCTCCCAGCCTTTACCCGTTTCACAAGCATCGAAAAACTCTCTGGCTTGACTAATGTTCTCGCTCATCATACTGCTCCACTATATATTTTTGTGCGGACTTCGCTGTCTGCCCTAAACCCAATTTCCCTGTATAAGAGATGAAAACCCAAAAGTCGGAAACAGGTAAGCCTTGAGTGTAGACCACATCTCGAGCTACACGCATCAGCAGGCACACAAATAGATCCCTTTCGCCTCAAAGGGCTATTCTTGAGAGAACTTTCAGTGCTCCCCACGCATTACCTGCTTGAACATCTTCTGAGCCAGACCCAACTTGGTGGTAGGTAGATCTGCACGCTCGGCCGCGGACTGATCTTCAGTGAGGCCGCGAGCCGCCGCCGAATCCGGAAACAGCGCATAAGCCTGACTCAGAAAAGACTCGGTTACACTAGGCAGCGTGGCGTGGGCCATCGCACCTGTAATACCCAGCTTCGTAGAAACGCGCTTTGGCTTGGAGATTATGGCCTTGATAACCAGATCTCGGGCCTGGATCGGTGATAGGGTCGGGAACGCCTTGTAAAGGCCCGTAGGCGCGATCATGGGCGTACGCACCAGCGGCATGTGGATAGTCGTGAAATGAATATTCTGCGCGGCATACTCAGGCGCTGCACAGTCGCTGAACGCGTCCAGAGCCGACTTGGAAGCGACGTAGGCAGAAAATCTGGGCGGGTTGGCAAGTACGCCAATAGACGAGATATTGATAATGTGTCCGTGCTCCTGTTCTTCCATGATTGGCAGGAAACCCAGGATCAAGCGCAGAGCGCCAAAGTAGTTGAGCTCCATGGTCCGTTCAAAGTCATGGAAGCGATCATAGCTGTGACGGACAGAACGGCGGATGGACCGACCGGCGTTGTTGATCAGGATATCCACGCGGCCATGATCCTTGACTACATTGCGCACCAGCTTTTCGCAATCTGCGGCCTTGGACACGTCACAAGCATAGGCTCGGGCTTTACCACCCTTGCTGGAGATTTCCTTCATTGTTTCCTCGAGCTTTTCCGGGGTTCGGGCCACAAGTACGACCTGTGCTCCCGCTCTCCCCAGACGCAGGGCGCACTCATGGCCGATACCACTGGTCGCTCCCGTCACGACTACCACCTGATCGCGAACCCTGCGGCGTAGAACTGCAAGAGATGGTCGACCGATGGTCCTATTGAACACAGCATCCATCTGGCGTACCAGATTGTCCCTGTCTGGACGCAAGAAGTGGCGCCAGTAATCCCATATGACGGGCGCATAGTCCTCCAACGGCGGGCAACTGATACCTGCGGGCGCCAGGAGCGCCTGGGTCTTGGTTGAGTCAAAGTGCGTCGGATAATTTATGTAGCCTATAACCTGTGGTGGTATACCGAGTCGCTTTACAGCTTTTTCTCCAAACTTCTTCAGCGGCTTCACACGACCAATGCCCTCCCCCGCAAGCTGCGTGGCCTTATCAAGAAACTTAAGGTTCATGGCTCGGAGTTTAGGGCCGTGGGCTGCGTCCATAACGGCTCGCAATAGGTCACCTACACGAATACCATCGGGGTCAGTCAGGAAGAAGCACTCCTGATCATGATCTGGTAGGTGAGCCAGATAATCCATGGCATCAACCACGTAATCGACGGGAACAATATTCAGCAGCCCCGCTTTGTTCATAACCAGCGGAAAGCCCTCGGGCGTTACTCTGCTGAGATTCTGAATAGCTTCGAAGAAATAGTAGGGACCATCAATCTTGTCCATCTCACCGGTCTTTGAGTGACCAACAACCATGCCGGGTCGATAGATTCGCCAGTTAAGGCCCTTGGCCTTGCGAACCAGGCCTTCTGATTCATGCTTGGTGAGAAAATACGGGTGGTCCATGGCCCCGGCCTCTTCAAACATATCTTCGGTGAAGGTGCCCTCGTAGAGGCCGGCGGCGGCAATTGACGATACCTGGTGAAAACAACCCGCCTTTAAGCCCTTGGCCAGTGATATAGCCTGGGCTGTACCATTGACGTTGCTGACACGCTGGCTTTGCGCATCGGCCTTCATGTCATATATCGCCGCCAGGTGGAAGAAATGGTCAATACTGCCAGCATGCTCGCGCACCCAGGCCGGTTTAACGCCCAGGCGCTTCTTGGACAGGTCGCCCGCTACAGGGATAACCTGCTCTGCAGAGGCGCCCCAAAAATTGCGTAGCGCTTCGAGCTTGTCCATGGATTCTTCGCGCACAAGCAGATATATAACGCCGCCCCGATCCAAGAGCTTTGGAACAAGAAAGCGTCCTATAAAGCCTGTACCGCCGGTGACAAAATAATTCATGGCTATCTCCTGAAAATTCCCCTAAGAATGGGTCGGACTCATTGTTATAGACTAACTCTAAACAACAGCAAGCATAGACCAATCAGCGCGCTCTGCGCCCGTCAGAGGAAGAATATCTGCTGCACCTGGATTTTGCCGTTAAGAAGCGCTTTTTTCCTTCACAGGCCTAACTGACGGGTTTTTCCAACACAAGAAAGACGTATCCATACGTGTCGCCATACCGACGAAACAAGTCGACCTCGCTCTGCAGCGCTGCAAGCACTTGTTGGCGTTCTGGATCTTCACGCCACACTTTTTGGAGAGCTGCAATACGTTCTTCAACCGGCCCGTAGTAAGACTCCCAGGCACTCTTGGGCAAGCGAAAGCTGTCAAGTACAACGTACCCGCACTCTTTCGCCAACTCTTCCAGCCGGCTTTGCGTTGTGATCGCCGGGTATTCAGCCTGCCAGAATTCTTGCACGGCTTCAGGAGGACTCTCTACGAAGTAGGCGATCTCCGAAACGCACAGATGCCCCCCGGCGCGCAGCATAGGCAGCCAAGCCCTCAGCCCCTGCTCATAGCCAATGTTGTAGATTGCTGCCTCGCACCAAAGTAAATCCAGGCTTTCAGGCTCGAACGGCAATGCGGCCATATCCGCTCGCTCGATCTTTAAGCGATCGGACACGCCCCGTTGCGCCGCTAGTCGCTGCAGCTGATTGAGCAATGACTGCTGCATGTCTGTAGCGACAACAGTCGCCGGGGTTTCTTCCAGCAATTGAAGAGTCTGCCGACCTGTGCCACAGCCCACGTCTACCACTACCGAGTCAGATGTCAGGACTATGGATGACAGCGCACGGCCAGTCGACGCTGGATCAGCGGGTCCCAGGAGTTCCAGGTCTTTAAAGAACTCGACCATAACTGCCTCAGTGCTTTCACTCATCGACTCACCTCTAGAGAATTCGCATTTGAACTAGCTGCGATTGGAACATCGACTTGTATTTGGACCCCACCAGGGAGCCGGAACAACAGCTCTGCAGGATTGACCCGCGCGTTTGCCTGATAACAGACTTTTCAATCAATGCTGGCCTTCTTTGTGTACAGAAAATCATCCAAGCGTAGCTCGCACACCAAAACTCCATAGCGCCATTGTTATGACGATGTACCAGGCAGCAGTCAAATCATAGCCACGGTTTCTGAACACAATTCCTACCGCGCCAATCAATGCATAGTGACCTACGAAAGCTATATAGAACAGTTCGGGGGTTTTGTTCTCTCGCACGGATGTAACCAGTATATCGAGCAGGCACATAACTACAAATGTCGAGAGAAACCAGCTTCTGTTTGCTTCAAAAAGCTCTCGGTAGTTTACATCTTCAGGCAGGTGGGGCGGATACAGAGCAAGTGCCAGAACATACATGGTGGTAGTCCACAATACTATCGTGAAGAACATGGAAAACGTCCATGCACCCGTTTCTCGCCACAGTAGAAATACCCACCAATTGAGTACGAGAACAAAAAATATTGTGATTGTCCAGGCAATGTGAACAGCATCGATCTTGTTTACGTGGCGAAAGTGGAATGCTCTTCCCAAGCCAGAGAGAAGATGGGTCAATCCGAAGCCGATTACGATAGAAATAAGTACAGAAAGAAACTCAAAATCCGTCATTACCTAAACGCCTATTGCTGTTTAGCGGTCCAGAAAAACCGGAAATGTATTTGTGAGGGGCTATTTCGCATATCTTATCCGGCCTGCTGTTTGTAGGCGAACGTGAAAGCAGGTCTTACCAAATTGTACAACACATAGCAGATTTTCATGGAACTGAACTTACCCCTTCCCAGAATTCGCCATGGCTGACATATCATAACTTTTGGACTCCGCCTCAATGATTGATGAAACAAATTCTGAGAAACTATTGTCGAACGCATCGCTCCCACCATTGTTCCAGAACCACCTACCACCGTCAGAGCCAAGAACACTGACTATGTCCGTGCAAACAATCTTCCATTGCGTTTGAGGCAGCATGTCATCATCATTTAGTTGATGCATCACTGACCACAAGTTCGAGTACTGCCCGACGTACATCAGGAACTGCATCTTTTCATCACTATTCAAATTTTCGATTTCTTCAAGTCCTCGGCGAAATACAGAAGCATTGGCCTGCGACTGACCGATTACCATATTGATTTCGCCCACGGCGTCGACGAAAGCATAACGAGCCTCAGCCTTTGACTGCTTATTTATACTGCGTGTCTGGATCGCGAGGTAAATAAGTGTTATCAGCACTGTAATAGACCCAAGCAATTCACCCAATGCCCCTATTGCGTCCCAGTTCATCTCTGCTTCCCGTCAGTTCATTCAGAATAAAGATAGACCAATATCTGCTTATAGACGAAGGCGGACCCCAGGGCGGGCCTCAGATGTGGGCGGTGACAGCTTGTGCTTTCAACAGCAGGCAGACAACAGCGCGTGGTTGAAACTCACATGCGAGTTAAACAAGGACGACTTCTGACTTCATACTGTAAAGAATATATAGCACTTCTTCTTTCTCGCGCTGAGATATATCGTTTTTATCCAAAGCTGCAAGCGCATCATCGAGTACAGCTATAAACTCATCACTGTCGATATTCATGCCCTTGTGAGTGGCAAGCATATCGTCACCTTTGTACACGTCTGGCCCACCAGTACCAGTAATGAAGAAAGTCGCCGCTCCGTTTTTCACTTTAGCTACATCACTGTTGGCATACCTGGGTGCAATCCTTGGATTGGCCATGTGTATATCTATGAGATCAGATGCGATTTTAGTGATGCCTTCAGTACTACCGAGTCTTTCATACAGAGAATCTGCCATGATGCTCACCTCAATTAGTTTGTCGATATTGTGTGTAAATAGTACAAGTTGGGGGAAATTTCAAACTTTATGGCATGGCAAAGAAAGAAGCTGGCCACAAAACAAGGGATAAAAAAGCAAGGGCGTTCTGAGCCAGGTGCAGCGGCCTAACATCACAGCGCTGGCAGCGGGAGCTAATTCTTGTCGTGATCTGCCCAAGAAGACATATTCCGGTAGGTCGTATCGGGGTCTGCACCAAGGAGCAGTTCGTCTACTGCTTTGGCGAATTCAGGGTCAACAATACTTCTCCCCACCTTATCCCACCATCTTCGCCCCAACGGCGAAGCGTGGTTTATCAGTATGACCTGGCGGTAGGACAGCCAGGTTTCTTTATCAAGGAGACCATTTTGGTACTGAAAATACTCGAACTCTCGATTCCGAAGATCGAGAGCAAACATGAAACTCATTTGTAATTGTTCTTCTTGCGACAGTGTTTGCTCGGATACGTATTTCGTAAACACGTCCGTATGTTGCAGGTTCGCAGCTAAAGAGGTTACGTCATTGCCTACGAGTGCCTGTCGTGATCCGGAACGCAGAAGCTCGTTGTTCTGACGTAACTGCACAGCAAGGTAGACAAGTGTAGCAACCACAGCCGCCGCGCCACACAGCTCAGCCACCGCACCAATTGCTTCCCAATTCATATAGTTATATTACCTCTATGGTGAATATAGACCAGTTATCACACTGTAGGCGCGAGTAGCCACAAGAGTAGATTTGGTCTCGCCTCACATAGGCCGCTAGGCACCCACTCGAATAAGAAAGAGAGGTCAGAGTTCCGCGCGAGGATCGAAAGCGTCCTGCAAACCGTCACCCAGAAAGTTGAAGCATATCACTGTAATAAAAATGAATAGCCCGGGCCAGATCGCCAGCATCGGCGCTTCCCAGATCGTCTCCTGAGCATTGGTAAGCATATTGCCCCAACTCGCCATCGGCGGCTGAATACCGAGGCCGAGGAAGCTCAGAACTGATTCCAGCAGGATGACGTTGCCCACCGACAGCGTGACGGCAACGATGATCGGCGACAGTAGGTTAGGCAGGATGTGGCGGAACATAATGCGCCTGTGGCCACCGCCGGAGCCTTCAGCTGCAAGTACGAAGTCGCGTTCCTTGAGACTTAGCGTAGCGCCGCGCACCAGGCGTGCCACCGTGGTCCAGCCGAGTAGGGAGACGATGACGACGATGCGGGCAAAACTGACGTTTTCGGAATTTGCCAGCGCGCTAGGCAGGAT